>CAMLSF010000006.1 GCA_946482615.1 uncultured Chromatiaceae bacterium
TCACTGAAACAATCTCTTTGAAAAAACAAAGCCAGCTTACGCTGGCTTTTTTATTGCGCGAACAATCTTAGTTTGCGTTAGCAACAAACTCTTCGCCTAAGGTAATGTCAGCTTTTAACGTGCCTAACATGTCGTTCATGGCTTTTTGCTCGTACGCGCTTAATGCACCAATAGGCAACAGCGCTTCGACACCGTTTTTGCCTAATACGATTGGCTGTGCGAAGAAACGGGCATGTTCACCCTGACCTTCCACATAAGCGTATTCAGTCACTTTTTCGCCCTGTAAACCTTTAATTAAAGACACACAGAAACGGGCTGCAGCCTGGCCCATAGACAGAGTAGCAGATCCGCCACCGGCTTTAGCTTCCACTACTTCAGTACCAGCATTCTGGATACGGTAAGTTAATGAAGACACTTCTTCATCTGTAAACGTAACATCTTTGACCTGAGACAGCAGAGGCAGAATAGTAGTACCGCTGTGACCACCGATCACTGGAACGATAATTTCAGCCGGGTTTTTACCTTTTAATTCAGCCACAAAAGTCTCAGCACGGATCACATCCAGTGTAGTGACACCGAATAAACGCTTAGGATCATAAGTACCGGCCTTTTTGAACACTTCAGCGGCGATAGCTACAGTGGTATTCACAGGGTTAGTGATCACACCGACTAAAGCTTTAGGGCAGTTCACCACTATGGCTTCAGCCAGAGTTTTTACTACGCCAGCGTTGATGTTAAATAAATCAGAGCGATCCATACCAGGCTTACGTGGCATACCAGCTGGGATCATCACAATATCAGCACCAATCAGCGCTTTATCCAGGTCTTCCTTACCAAAACCTGTAATTTTTACCGCTGTAGGGATATGACTTAAATCAACAGCTACACCTGGTGTGACCGGGGCTAAATCGTACAGAGCTAAATCAGTACCGGCGGGTAAGTTTAACTTTAATAATAAAGACAGCGCCTGACCTATACCACCAGCAGCACCTAATACGGCAACTTTCATGCTATTCTCCCAATTTACGGTTCAAAAGAAACGCGCCAACAATACTGAAATGTGGCACAAAATACAAATCACTTACGCCTAAAGTCTAAGCATTTTATCCGATTTTGGTGTAATTTACTTGCTGAACCACAGTATTAGTCCAAGTTCGGTCAAGACGACCGAAAAAACAAAAAGTTTAAACAAAAATGATGACTAAACAATCGAAACAAGAAGCTTTGATCCAAGCCTTTAAGTCCTTATTAAAAGAAGAACGTTTTGGTTCCCAAAGCGATATTGTGGATGCACTGAAGGCCGAAGGCTTTGACAATATCAGTCAGTCCAAGGTATCCCGCATGTTAAGCAAATACGGCGCTGTGCGTACCCGTAATGCTAAACAGGAAATGGTGTATTGTTTGCCCCCTGAACTGGGTGTTCCCACCACCAAAAGTCCATTACGCCAGTTAGTGCTGGATATCGAACATAACGATGTGATGATTATTATCCGGACCAGTCCTGGTGCGGCTCAGCTGATTGCCCGTTTACTGGATTCTGTCGGGAAAGCAGAAGGCGTGCTGGGAACTATAGCGGGGGACGACACTATTTTTATTGCCCCCACCAGCGTGAAAAACATCAACTTTACTTTAAACAAAGTCACCGAGTTATTTGAAAAGGTCTGAGCCAGCCTGTTGTTCCAGAAAAGTAACAGAGGGGGCGAAAAATGCAGCCCCCGCTTCAATTTGGCAATAATCCAGCAATAAATCTGCCTCTTCACTGTTTTGCCCTAAGCGGGTCGACAGCCACAGAGGAACATCTGTGGCGTTGGCTGAAAAACCAACAGAAATCATCCCCTGAGAACGAATATCGGCTACAGGCATATTTTGCCAGAGGATCTGTTTGCGGCCAGATGCACTCTCTAACGCTGTTTTATCAGCGTGAGAATTTGCCAATCGTTGTGCCGAAGGCACCAGCTGGCCATCCAGCTTATTCCGCCCCATCACAGCTTCCTGCTCTGGCATCGTCAGTTGTTGCCAACGCTGCAAATCATACTGATAGCGCAACATATAGACATAACTACCTGCACTCATAAAGCTTTTGGGCTCGTTGCCAATCAACGCACACTGACGTCGTTGTTTGCCTTTAGGGTTATCCGGTGTATCGTGAAAACCTGTCAGATTGCGACCATCAAGATAGCGAAATGCATGCAATTGCTCGTACAGATCCACATGCTGTTGCAGCAAAGAATAAATTTGTTGAGTCGCAATATGGATTACATCAAAACGGTCTGCCCGGATCTGGATCAACAAATCGGGAGAGACCACAGATAAATCTGCCAAATTATCGGTAAATTCAGGCCAGGGCTCTGGTTGCTGCTCGGGATATAAATGCAACCAATAGTTTTGCCCTATTGCAACAACCACATTAAGCATGGCCTCTGAAAACTGATCCGATAAACGCTCTGTCAGCATAGGAACTTTAGCCAATTGCAGACGTAAATAATGTTCATGGCCATCTAACGCATTCAGCAAGAGAAAACAGCAATGCAAGTTTGCTTCGGCACAAATGCCAGATTGTTCCCGGGCCATAACTATCTCATCAGAATCAAAGGTGCACGATCATATCAATTTGGTTGCTCCCGGTCAGTAGTTTTCATATCGGTCAGCAGCAAGCAGACAATCGCCCTGTATCTTTGTGAGATATATCTCACAAATCAGTAAGCCAATGCAGCTTTTACTGCAAGCAACACTCTCATAACAAACACTTAAACTATTGATTAATAATAGATAATCAATGAAAAAAACACAGATTTCAATAATATTTCAATACAAGTATTTAACAAACAAGGTCCTTTTTCAGTGATAAATGTACGATAATTAATTCGTCGCCGGATGTGACAGTTCAACAGGATGATGAACGGGACAAGCTACAAGAGGTAGCAGCAGGAAGCAAGGATACCAAAGGATTGTGCAGGGCTGCACAAGGATGAACAGGACAGGCTCCGGATTGAGCATACACCTTCAGGATGAAGGTACAAAGGATAAGGATTCTGCCGGAGGCAGAAGGTACTCTCAGGATGAGAGTTAAAGGGATAGGGATGCTGCAGGAATGCAGAGGGAATGTTCAGGACGAGCACAGGGATGATCCATCAGGGATAGTGGTTGGAAGGACGCCACCAAGTTTTAGGGGCCGCGAAGTTCGCGGCCCGTCTTGTTTTTATACAACTCATTTTTACTTCCTCTAGTCCCAGTCAGCAGCATCAAAAATGCACCATATTAATGCACCCTTTGCGCCACGCTGATGCAATTTAGAGTTTTCGCACTAACAATAATGTTGTTTTTTTCAGCAGGGCTCTTTTCCTGTTTGAAAACAGCTGCTAGATTACAGGCGTTCTTTGCAAAATGATTTGGCGACTGCACTAAAACAGCGCACAGGTCCGTGGCTAAGACCACAAGAAAAAACCCCGGAAGCTTAGGCCGCCGGGGTTGTCTGATAAAGACAAAGGACAAGGATAGACGAATTTGGTGGTACGGGTTCAGTTGCCAAGACCAACTGCTACTTGCGTAGCTGCTGGCTTGGCAACCAGCTCCTGAGAAGCCCCACCGGCTCTTCCCAGGCTGCCTACTTTACTGTTGATACAAACTCAGGATAGGCTTCAACACCACACTCTGAACGATCAACACCTTCATATTCTTCCTGCTCTGTGACACGGATACCCATAGTCATTTTCAAAGCAAACCACACTATAGAGCTGGCAACAAAAACCCAGACGAAAATAGTAGCGGCACCAGCCAGTTGACCCACTAAAGTGGCCGACTCTTTGGTCAGAGGAACAATCAATAATCCAAATAAACCTACAGTACCGTGCACAGAAATCGCACCTACAGGGTCATCAATTTTTAACTTGTCTAAAGCCAGGATAGAACCCACCACTAACACGCCGGCAATAGCGCCGAAAATAGAAGCTTCTAAAGGTGTTGGTGTAGAAGGTTCTGCGGTAATAGCCACCAGGCCAGCTAAAGCACCGTTTAACGCCATGGTTAAATCAGCCTTTTTAAACAACAGCATAGACAAGCCTATTGCGGCAATAGTTCCTGCAGCAGCGGCAGCATTGGTATTTAAGAACACCACAGCGACAGCATTAGCGTTGGCAATATCACCTAACTTCAGCACTGAACCACCGTTAAAGCCAAACCAGCCCAACCACAGTATTAGCGTACCTAAAGCTGCCAGTGGCATATTCGAACCAGGGAAAGCATGGGCTTTACCATCTTTACCATATTTGCCTTTACGTGCTCCTAACAGCAATACACCAGCCAAAGCAGCAGCTGCACCAGCTAAATGCACTATGCCTGAACCTGCGAAATCAGAGAAGCCTAAGTCACCCAAGCTGTATAAACCAAATACTGGCTGGCCACCCCAGGTCCATGAACCTTCCATTGGGTAAATCACCCCAGTCATTACCACAGCAAAGGTCAGGAAAGCCCATAACTTCATCCGTTCAGCTACAGCACCAGAGACGATAGACATAGCAGTGGCAACAAACACAACCTGGAAGAAGAAGTCTGAAGACTTAGAGTAAATTGCTTTGCCTTCAAAACCATTTTCACGTTCAGCAAAGCTGGTTAAGGTCTGAGCCACATCAACTTCGCCAATACCTGTTAAGAAATAGCCACCACCATACATTAACTGGTAACCACAAATCAGGTACATCACACAAGCCACTGAATACAACACCACGTTTTTGGTCAGAATTTCAGTCGTATTTTTCGCACGTACCAGACCAGCTTCCAGCATTGAAAAGCCAGCCGCCATCCACATCACTAAAGCGCCACACACCAAAAAGTAAAAGGTGTCCATCGCAAACTGTAAATGATAAATTTGTTCCTGCATGATTTACCCCTTTAGATGGCTTCTGAGTCCATTTCACCAGTGCGGATCCGCACGACTTGTTCCAGATCATAAACGAAGATTTTTCCGTCACCGATGCGGCCTGTGTGCGCAGCTTTTTGGATCACTTCCAATAAACGCTCGACGTTTTCATCCAATACCGCGATCTCTAATTTTACTTTTGGTAAAAAATCGACCTGATATTCCGCTCCCCGATAGAGTTCTGTATGACCTTTCTGACGACCGAAGCCTTTGACTTCCGTCACAGTAAGACCTTCAATACCGATGTCCGCTATGGCTTCACGGACATCGTCAAGCTTAAATGGCTTGATGATGGCACATACGAGTTTCATGGTTATTATCCTTATGGTGTCTTGTTGCATTTGCCAATAAGACAAGAAAACCTTGTGCCAAGATTTATAAATGTTATTTTTCAATAAGTTATAAAATGTATTTTCCAATGCTCAAAAAAAATGCACCAACAAGGTGCATTTATTCACTGCCAGAGTGCAGCTAATGGGTAAAGATCTCCAATCAGGCGGGTAAAAATTGTTGCCACTGCTGAATTAAATGCAGCAGATCTTCCAAGCCGCATTCTGCATAAAGCTGGCTTTGATCCAGTTCCAGATCCTGTTCAGAATCCAACTCCATTTGGGTACTTCCTTCCTGCAACAAGGCGTAATGACAAATGACCACTTCGAAAGCCTGCACCGTCAGGCGATACTCTGTGCCATCCCACTGATACTGGTTCTGAGCGTTCAGCTGTTGTAGTTGTTCCAGCAGCCTTTGGTAAGCACTGGCGCGCGGCTCAAACTCATCCAGTAAAAAACATTGCAAAGCCAGCTGCTCAGAACTTAATTTCAGGCTGTAGCGTTTCGCATCAGAGTTGTAAATAAAATCGAATTCCATGCCATGCTTCCTGAAAAGCAAAAGACCCGCTAAGTGCGGGCCTTTTAGCTAAAAACACTATTGCCAGTAAATTATACAGCTTGCTGAATAATTACATTGGCCGCTTTGCTGGTGTACTGGCTCATCTGATGGAAATTCAGGTAACGGTAGGTATCCGCAGCCGTGGTTTCAATCTGCTTCGCGTACTCCAGGTACTCTGGCACTGTAGGCAGACGACCGATAATAGATGCAACAGCAGCTAATTCAGCGGATGCCAGATAAACGTTAGCGCCCTGACCTAAACGGTTCGGGAAGTTACGGGTAGAGGTTGATACCACAGTGGTATTGTCGCCTACACGAGCCTGGTTACCCATACATAATGAACAACCCGGGATCTCAATACGGGCGCCAACACGGCCATAAATACCGTAATAGCCTTCTTCAGTCAGCTGATCTTTATCCATCTTAGTCGGTGGTGCAATCCACAGACGGGTTGGGATCTGGCCTTTGAACTTGTCTAACAATTTACCGGCTGCACGGAAGTGGCCGATGTTGGTCATACAAGAACCGATAAAGACTTCGTCGATTTTGTCGCCTTCAACTTGTGACAATAAGCGTGCATCATCCGGGTCGTTTGGTGCACACAGTATTGGCTCTTTAATGTCAGCCAGATCGATTTCAATCACTGCAGCATATTCAGCGTCAGCGTCAGCACGTTCCAGTTTTGGATCCGCTAACCAGGCTTGCATCGCCTGAATACGACGTTCGATAGTACGAACATCACCGTAGCCTTCGCTCAGCATCCACTTGAGCATCACGATGTTGGATTCTAAGTACTCAGCAACTGAAGCTTCAGACAAGGTGATAGTACAACCAGCAGCTGAACGCTCAGCTGAAGCGTCAGACAATTCAAAAGCCTGTTCAGCCGTTAAATGTTCCAGACCTTCAATCTCTAACACACGGCCTGAGAAAATGTTGACCTTGCCTTTCTTCTCAACAGTCAATAAGCCTTGCTTGATAGCGTAGTAAGGGATCGCATGCACTAAATCACGTAAGGTGATACCAGGCTGCATTTCGCCTTTAAAACGCACCAGCACAGACTCAGGCATATCCAGTGGCATGACACCAGTCGCAGCCGCAAAAGCCACTAAACCAGAACCAGCAGGGAAAGAGATCCCAATAGGGAAACGGGTGTGAGAGTCGCCACCTGTACCTACAGTGTCTGGTAACAACATACGGTTTAACCAGCTGTGAATTACACCATCACCTGGACGCAAAGAAATACCACCACGGTTCATAATGAAATCTGGCAGCGTGTGGTGCGTGTTCACGTCCACTGGCTTAGGATAAGCCGCAGTGTGACAGAATGACTGCATCACTAAATCTGCTGAGAAACCTAAACAAGCCAGGTCTTTTAACTCATCACGGGTCATAGGGCCTGTAGTGTCCTGCGAACCTACAGTGGTCATTTTTGGTTCACAGTATTGGCCCGGGCGAATACCTTTGACGCCACAGGCTTTACCCACCAGCTTCTGCGCTAAAGTGAAACCTTTGTTGGTCACTTCAGTCACAGCAGGACGTTCGAACACTGTAGAGTGAGCTAAACCTAAGGCTTCACGGGCTTTATCTGTTAAACCACGACCTATGATCAATGGAATACGACCACCTGCCCGTACTTCATCGAGCAACACGTTAGAGCGCAGTTCAAACGTAGAAACTACCTCATCAGTGCCATGGCGTTTGACGACGCCCTGATATGGGAAAATATCGATCACATCGCCCATATTCATTTTCGACACGTCTAATTCGATAGGTAATGAACCTGAGTCTTCCATGGTGTTGAAGAAAATAGGCGCAATTTTGCTACCTAAACACACGCCACCAGTGCGTTTGTTTGGCACAAATGGAATGTCGTCGCCCATAAACCACAGCACAGAGTTAGTGGCTGATTTACGGCTTGAACCTGTACCTACGACGTCACCTACATAAGCCAGTGGGAAACCTTTGGCGATTAAGGCTTCGATTTGCTTCACCGGGCCTTTTGAACCTGGAACATCAGGCTCGATACCATCGCGGCTGTTTTTCAGCATAGCCAGAGCATGCAGAGGAATGTCTGGGCGTGACCAAGCATCTGGAGCTGGTGATAAATCGTCAGTATTGGTTTCACCTGTGACTTTAAATACAGTCACAGTGATTTTTTCAGGGATAGCAGGCTTGCTGGTGAACCACTCTGCATCAGCCCAGCTTTGTAACACGGCTTTGGCGTTTGCATTGCCTGCGTCGGCTTTTTCTTTCACATCATGGAAAGAATCAAACATCAATAATGTGTGAGATAAACCTTTAGCAGCAAGGCCACCTAATTTTGGATGATCCAGTAAGTCGATCATTGGCTGGATATTGTAGCCACCAAACATAGTGCCTAATAATTCAGTCGCACGTTCTGGCGTCACTAAAGGGCTTACCACTTCGCCTTTGGCAACAGCAGTTAAGAAACCGGCTTTTACATATGCAGCTTCGTCCACACCTGGTGGAATACGGTTTTCTAACAGGTCAACTAAGAATTCAGCTTCACCTGCTGGTGGATTTTTTAATAAGTCAGTTAACGACGCCACTTGTTGCGCATTCAGTGGCAACGGAGGAATGCCTTGAGCCGCACGTTCGGCTACATGTTCACGGTATTGTTGAAGCACAGTAATGTCCTCTGGTTAGGTCGCCACAGAGTACTGCAGCGATAGACAGGAATCTCGAACAGGCTGGATTATAAGAAAAAACCGCCTGAATTGACACCTGAGTATAAGCAAGCAAGCTTATAGTCGCTATAACTTTCGTGAATACTCCACCTAGTTGAGAATCATTCTCAAAAATAATGTTTCCTCCACCAAAAGCTGCCAGACCTCAGTTTTAAGATAATCCGAACAACAAATGATATATTGACATGTCATTTATATCAAATTAACTTATATCCCAAAAGGCTGATGAGCTTTATCGACAGCTGACAAAAGGTGATACGGATCACCCTGTTATTCATAAGGAAAAGGTGGCTGAACTGGATCTGGCCACTGAGGCATCTCTGTCCCTGCTCAACCTTAACTGCAGAAGCAGGAAGGGATTACTTTCAGCAGATGCCGCTTGCAAGGACGTAATACGGCCATGTTGATCCTGGCCACCAGATAATCAGCAGTAAAACTGGCTGAGACAGCGCGTCATTGCGCTGCCTTGTTGTGCCTAAGGTGGCAGGTCGCTATGGCTTTTAATCACAACAACAGCAACAAGGAAATACAATGAAATTTACTCCATCTCTGCGCCAGCTCCTGGCATCCTTTGGTCTGCTCAGCGCAGCTCTTTGCAGCAGCTCTGCGCTGGCTTATACAGATTACAACCTGACAAATGGCGGAGTGCGGGTGCATCTGCCTGCAAACAGCAGCGCAAGCTGTGATGTAGTGGTTTTGGCTGTAGGTACTGCAATGTCCACATCCAGTTACGACAGCCTGTCTGGCGCCATAAGCAGCTACGGTTATGCCACAGTGATCATCGATCACAATGTTGGCGGCCTGACCAAAACCGATGCCGCAGACTATGCAGCGCTGGTGGCTGAGGTAAAAGCTGCACTGCCGCAATGGGCTGCAGCCAAGTGCGCGGCAATCAACCACTATGTATTGGGTGGACATTCTGCTGGTGGCCAGGCGGCTCACTATGCGGTTGCTGCCGATCCTACTCTGGCCGACGCATTATTCAGTATCGATCCCTACAACATCAGCGGTGCGGCCAACATCAATCTGCCTTATATGGTATGGGGTTTTAATGTCACCACCTGTTTTGTCACCAAAGCCGATGCGGCTCAGGCTGCCTATCAAAAAAGCACAGGGAAACGGGCTTTTTATCGGGTAGAGGCTGCGTATTCCTGGGGACCATGTGGCTATTCACCCAAGTACTTTCACTGCAGTTTCTGTGACGGTCACTGCCCTGCCTGTACCAATTGTCAGTTAACCCCAGCAAGCTTTTTCGTTGATGTAGCAGCCAGTGTGAATGCCTTTATCCAGTCTGCGTTTTATACCCCCTGGTCAAAGGCAGCTCTGAATATTAACACCACAACACCGCTGACTTTGTTTGTTGATTCAGACAGCTTATAAGACAAGACAAGGGGACTGCGCAACCTGATATTCAAAGTAGTCAACCCTGTGCTGAACTCAGATTTACACTGAACTTCAGCATAAGAAAAGGGCCGCATTGCGGCCCTATCATCAAGCTATTCAGACTTAGTCTGTTTATTACCAAATCTTTACGCGGTTTTCCGGCGCAATGTACAGCTTATCACCCTCTTTCACATCAAAAGCTGTGTAGAAAACTGGCAGGCTGGAGACAATACCGTTAACGCGGTAATGTGGTGGAGAGTGTGGATCAGTAGCTAGTTGCTCTTTCATCACTTCATCACGGTATTTAGAACGCCATACCTGAGCCCAGCTTAATAACACACGCTGATCACCGGTAAAACCATCCATCACCGGCGCTTCTTTGCCTTCCAGAGATAAATGGTAAGCTTTCAGAGCTACAGTTAATCCGCCTAAGTCGCCGATGTTTTCACCTAAGGTCAAATCGCCATTGACGAAATGACCCGGAACAGGCTCATATTTACTGTACTGAGCGCTTAGGGCTTTACCTAAAGCTTTAAACTTGGTTTCGTCCTGCTCTGTCCACCAGTTGCGTAAGTTACCTTCGCCATCATACTTAGCGCCCTGGTCGTCAAAGCCATGACCAATTTCGTGACCAATCACAGCACCAATGCCACCATAGTTCACTGCATCTTCAGCCGCCATATTAAAGAACGGAGGCTGTAAAATAGCAGCCGGAAACACAATTTCGTTATTCGCCGGGTTGTAGTAGGCATTGACTGTTTGTGGCGTCATAAACCATTCGTCTTTGTCTATTGGTTTCCCTAATTTCGCCAGCATCTGATCGTAACTCCAGTGTGTAGAGCGCACAAAGTTACCTACTAAATCGTCGGCTTTAATCTCTAAGCTGGAGTAATCTTTCCACTTATTCGGGTAACCGATTTTTGGCGTAAAAGTACCTAATTTCACCAGTGCAGCTTTTTTGGTGTCTTCTGACATCCATTCCAGATCTTTAATCGACTGCTCATAGGCTTTGATTAAATTCGCTACCAGCTTTTCCATATGAGCTTTGGCTTCAGGTTTGAAGTGACGCTCTACATAGAGTTTGCCTGTTAACTCACCTAACACAGCATCACTGGCATCCACAGCTTTTTTCCAGCGTGGTTTTTGCTCCTTCACACCACGTAAGGTAGTGGAGTAAAACTGGAACTGACGTTCGACAAAGGCTTTGTTCAGCTTGTCAGCATAGTCGTTCACCGTATGGAAAGTCAGGTAATCCTGCCAGCTTTGCAGATCAGTCGCCGCCACAATTTTGCCCAGCGCTTCAAAGTAACCCGGTTGACCAATAATGATTTCATTGACCTTTGTCAGCTTAGAGCCGGCAGCAAAGTCGCTCCAGCTTAATTCACCCAGAGTTTTGGCTAAATCAGCAGTCGATACTTTGTTATAGGTTTTATCTGCGTCACGGTTTTGTACGCGGGTCCACTGGTTTTTCGCCAGTTCAGTTTCCAGTGCGTACACACGTTTAGCCGCAGCGGCAGGGTCTGCATGCTTAGCTAAAGTAAATAAATCCAGCAGGTAAGTCTGATATTCAGCCTGAATTTTTTTCGAAGCTTCGTCGTCTTTGGTGTAGTAATCACGGTCTGGTAAACCTAAACCACTCTGATCGGCATACACCGCATATTCAGTGGACTTTTTCGCATCATTGTTCACATACCAGCCAAATGGGATAGTCACACCATCACGCTGCAAAGAAGCAAAAGTGCTGGCCAATTGCTTTTTATCTTTTAAGCCCTGGATCAGTTCCAGCTGAGGTTGTAAGGCGGTTAAACCCAACTCTTCCAGTTTGGCTTCATTCATATAACTGTTGTAAAAGCTGCCTAACTTGTGGCCATCTGAACCAGGCGCTAAATCAGTGCGGCTGGCGACTTCATCAATAATGGCTTTAACGGCCAACTGCGAGTTATCAGCTAAAACATGGAAAGAGCCATAGGAAGATTTTTCCGCCGGAATTTCAGTTTTATTGAGCCAGCCACCATTGACTGCTAAGAAGAAGTCATCCTGAAAACGTACTGCTGAGTCAAAGTTTTCTTTATCTATGCCAGAAACTAAAGCGGCTACAGCTGCTGTAGTTTGTTGTTCTGCTGCTGGTTTTGCGGCTTCAGTGGTGGTGCTTTCAGGCGCTTTGCCACAAGCGGCCAGGCCAAGCGCAATAGCAACGCTCAGCGCAGTTAAGGTAATTTTTTTCATCCGGAGTTTTCCTGCCAAAATTCAGAGAGTTGAGTAACTACACCATACTACTCTGGACAGAGTTAATCCGTTATACGAAGTTGTAACAAAATATAAAAAACCGGCAATGCGAAGCAGTTGCCGGTTTTTTTTCACTCAAAAATAAAGCTTATTTTTTCTTCGCTTTTGGATTTGGCAGGTCAGTGATAGAACCTTCGTAAATCTCAGCCGCTAAACCGATAGACTCGTTTAAGGTTGGGTGAGCATGGATAGTCAGAGCGATATCTTCAGCGTCTGCACCCATTTCTACTGCTAAGCAGATTTCACCTAACATTTCGCCAGCGTTAATACCGACAATAGCGCCACCTAAAATACGGTGGGTTTCTTTGTCGAAAATTAACTTAGTGAAACCTTCAGTGCGGGCTGAAGCGATAGCACGGCCAGAAGCAGCCCAGGGGAATGTAGCGGTTTCAACAGCTACGCCTTTTTCTTTGGCTTCTTTTTCAGTGATACCTACCCATGCCATTTCCGGATCTGTGTAAGCCACAGATGGAATGCAACGTGGGTCGAAGAAATGCTTCAGACCAGAAATAACTTCAGCAGCCACATGGCCTTCATGTACAGCTTTATGCGCTAACATTGGCTGGCCAATCACATCACCAATAGCATAGATATGAGGTACGTTAGTACGCAGCTGTTTATCCACATTGATAAAACCACGCTCATCAACGTTGACACCAGCTTTTGCTGCATCAATTAATGCGCCGTTTGGACGACGGCCAACAGCCACTAAAATTTTGTCGTAACGAACTGGCGATGCAGGTGCGTTTTTGCCTTCGAAAGTCACATACAAACCATCAGCTTTGGCTTCCACTGCAGTCACTTTAGTCGACAGCATAATGTTGAAGTTGTCTTTGTTGTATTTGGTGTAGACCTTCACCAGATCTGCATCAGCCGCAGGAACCAGCTGGTCAGCAAATTCAACCACAGAGACTTTAGAGCCTAAAGCACGGTACACAGTACCCATCTCTAAACCAATGATACCGCCGCCTAACACCAGCATTTCGCCTGGGATATCTTTTAATTCCAGAGCACCAGTGGAATCAATCACACGTGGATCATCTTTTGGAATAAATGGCAGAGCCACGGGCTCAGAACCAGCAGCGATAATAGCGTTGTCGAAAGTGATCGTAGTATCACCAACAACCAGCGTATTTGGGCCAGTAAATTTGCCGTAACCAGTCACTACTTTGACTTTACGCATTTTTGACATGCCAGATAAGCCGTTGGTCAGTTGACCTACAACTTTATCTTTCCAGGCACGGATTTTGTCTAAATCAATTTGTGGTGCACCAAAAGTCACACCGTGAGAGGCCATTTCACGGGCATCGTCGATCACTTTTGCTACATGTAATAAAGCTTTAGATGGGATACAGCCAACATTTAAACAAACACCACCAAGTGTGCTGCGTGCTTCAACCAAAGTCACATCCAGACCTAAGTCAGCTGCACGAAATGCTGCAGAATATCCACCAGGGCCGGCGCCTAACACCACAACTTGAGTTTTGATTTCGTTGCTCATCGTTTTACCTTTTTATCTTTTGCTAAGATAGCCGCCAATAGATGCTGGCGGCCAGGAAATAAAGTGATGGAATTTTATCACCCTACCTGAAAGATGTCCCGTATCTTTTCAGAGCGCAGGACAACTTTCAGTCGTGTTTCGTCTTACATAATGATTTGGCGGATATCCGCTAAATAGGATGCCAGAGTCGCGGTAAAACGCGCCGCTAAAGCACCATCAATCACTCTATGGTCATAAGAGACAGACAAAGGCACCATCAGGCGTGGTTCAAACTCTTTACCATTCCACTTAGGTTTGATATCCGATTTGGATACACCCAAAATAGCCACTTCAGGCGCGTTGATAATAGGTGTAAACGCAGTGCCACCTATCCCACCTAAGCTGGAGATGGTAAAACAGCCGCCCTGCATATCAGCAGCCGTCAGTTTACCTTCACGGGCTTTGGCTGAAATGTCCTGCAATTCACGGGATAATTCAACAATGCCTTTTTTATTCACATCACGCACTACAGGCACTACTAAACCGTTTGGCGTATCAACAGCTATGCCTAAATGCACATATTTTTTCAGGATCAGGCTACCGCCATCTTCAGACAGTGAACTGTTAAAGGTTGGGAATTCTTCCAGAGCTTTGGCGACAGCTTTCATAATAAAAACCAATGGGGTGTACTTCACGCCCATTTTCTTTTTATCAGCCAATGCGTTTTGCTCTTTGCGGAACTCTTCCAAACTGGTGATATCAGCTTCATCGTACTGGGTCACATGTGGAATACGCACCCAGTTGCGGTGCAGGTTTGCACCGGACAACTTCTGAATACGGGACAGAGCTTTTTCTTCCACAGCACCAAATTTGCTGAAATCTACTTTTGGCCAGGGGATTAAATCAAAACCCACACTGTTGCTACTGCTGGTGACGTTACCTTTGCCTGATGCTACTTGCGCAATAATGTTTTTCACATAATTTTGCACGTCTTCACGCTGCACACGGCCTTTACGGGCAGTGCCTGTGACCTTGCTTAAATCCACACCAAACTCACGGGCTAAACGACGCACCACAGGAGAGGCATGTGCATAAGCCTGATTCTCGGTAAATTCGCTTGCAGGAGCAGATGGTGTTGCAGCCGGAGCTGATGCAACAGGAGCTGGAGCTGCTACCGGAGCTGGCGCAGCAACAGCAGCCGGAGCCGGAGCCGCTACCGCAGCAGCTGCGACAGGAGCACTGCCTGCCACTTCAAATACAAACACCAGTGAGCCTGTTTGTACTTTATCGCCTGTTTTGACTTTGATTTCTTTGACAATACCTGCAAATGGCGCCGGCACTTCCATCGAAGCTTTATCGCCTTCAACAGACAACAGCGATTGATCAGCGGCAACAGAGTCACCGACTTTCACCATCACTTCCGTCACTTCAACGGCGTCACCACCAATATCAGGTACCTGAACTTCTTTTAACTCTGCCGCAGCAGGAGCGGCCGGAGCAGCGGCCACCGGAGCTGGTGCAGCAACTGGCGCTGGAGCCGCAACTGCTGGCGCTGCAACAGCTGCACCTTGAGCTTCAAACAGCATAATCAGTGAGCCGGTTTTTACTTTATCGCCGGCTTTAACTTTGATTTCTTTGACAGTACCAGCCTGGGCAGCTGGTACTTCCATCGACGCCTTGTCGCCTTCAACCGATAACAAAGACTGGTCCAGTGCAACTTTGTCGCCCACCTTCACCAGCACTTCGGTGACTTCAACTTCATCCGCACCTATGTCCGGCACATGAATTTCAATCGTCATGACAAATCCTCTTATGCGTACAGTGGGTTAGTTTTATTGGTGTCGATACCAAAGCGGGCAATGGCGTCCGCCACCAACTGCTTGTCGATTTCACCACGTTTTGCCAGTTCACGTAAGGACGCCAGTACTATATAGCCCGCGTTCACTTCGAAGTGACGACGCAGATTCTCACGGCTGTCAGAACGGCCAAAACCATCTGTACCCAGAACTTTATAAGACACCGCAGGTACAAAAGAACGCACCTGATCGGCATAGTTTTTAATATAGTCAGTGGCTGCAATAGCAGGAGCTGTGCCGAGCACTTTGGCAATATAAGGCACTTTTTCTTCAGCCAGAGGATGCAGCATGTTGTAACGTTCACAATCCTGACCATCACGTGCCAGTTCGTTAAATGAAGTCACAGAGAACACATCTGAACCCACAGCATAATCTTCACTTAAAATTTCAGCGGCTTTACGCACTTCATTCATGATAGTGCCGCTGCCTAACAGCTGAACTTTGGCTTTGTCGCCAGCATGGCTTTCCAGTTTATAGATACCACGACGAATACCTTCTTCAGCACCAGCAGGCATGGCCGGGTGATGGTAGTTTTCGTTCATCACTGTGATGTAGTAGTAAATATTTTCCTGATCAGCACCATACATACGACGGATACCATCCTGAATAATCACCGCCAGCTCATAAGAGTAAGTCGGGTCATAGGAAATACAGTTAGGTACCGTGCCAGCCAGAATATGGCTATGACCATCTTCGTGCTGCAAGCCTTCACCGTTTAAGGTTGTGCGGCCAGCAGTAGCACCTAACAGGAAACCACGGGCTTGCTGATCACCGGCCAACCAGGCCATATCACCGACTCGCTGGAAACCAAACATGGAGTAGTAGATGTAGAACGGGATCATCGGCAGATCGTTGGTGCTGTAAGACGTAGCAGCTGCAACCCATGACGCCATAGCGCCCAGCTCGTTAATGCCTTCCTGCAATACCTGACCTGAAGTTTCTTCTTTGTAATAAGACACAACAGCGCGGTCTTCCGGCGTATAAGTCTGGCCACGCGGGTTATAAATACCAATCTGACGGAACAAACCTTCCATACCAAAAGTACGGGCTTCGTCAGCAATAATAGGCACAATTTGCTGACCAATATTTGGATCTTTCAGCAGTACGTTTAATGAACGTACAAAAGCCATAGTGGTTGAAATTTCACGTTTTTGCTCTTCTAAAAGAGGCTCAAACACGTTCAGCTCTGGCAGAGTTAATGCCTTAGTGAAGTTTGGTAAACGCACTGGCGTGTAACCATTTAACGCATGACGACGGGCATGCAGGTACTGGTGCTCAGGCGAACCTTCAGGCAGTTGAATATAAGGCAGGCTTTGTACATCTTCTTCGCTGATGTAATCTTCCAGACCCAGGCGCTTACGGATTTGCAGCACATGGGTCATGTCCATTTTTTTCACCTGGTGCGCAATGTTTTTGCCTTCAGCCGCTTCACCCATGCCATAACCTTTAATAGTTTTGGCCAGGATCACAGTTGGGCGACCTTTGGTTTCCTGCGCCGCTTTAAAGGCTGCGTATAACTTGGACGGCTCATGACCACCACGTTTTAACGCGAAGATTTCTTCGTCTGTCATGTCAGCCACTAAAGCAGCAGTTTCAGGGTAACGTCCGAAGAAATGCTGACGTACATAAGCGCCATCTTTGGCTTTGTAAGTCTGATAGTCACCATCTACTGTTTCATTCATCAGTTGCAGTAACTTGCCTGTGGTGTCTTTCGCCAGCAGCTTGTCCCAGCCACTGCCCCACACTACTTTAATCACGTTCCAGCCGGCGCCACGGAACAAACCTTCCAGTTCCTGGATGATTTTGCCGTTGCCCATCACAGGGCCATCTAAACGCTGCAGGTTACAGTTGACCAGGAAACACAGGTTATCCAGCTTTTCACGGGCAGCAAAAGATAAAGAACCACGGCTTTCCGGCTCGTCCATCTCGCCGTCACCTAAGAAGGCATAGACACGTTGTGCACTGGTATCTTTTAAACCACGGCCTTCTAAATACTTCAGGAAACGGGCCTGATAAATAGAGGTGATAGGGCCTAAACCCATAGATACGGTCGGGAACTGCCAGAATTCAGGCATTAATTTAGGGTGTGGATATGAAGATAAACCTTCGCCACCAACTTCCTGACGGAAGTTATCCAGCTGATCTGCGGTTAAACGGCCTTCAACAAAAGCACGGGCGTAAATACCCGGAGAAATGTGGCCCTGGTAATAAACTAAATCGCCGCCGTCTTTTTCATTCGGTGCGCGGAAGAAGTGGTTAAAACAGGTTTCGTAAAAGGCTGCTGATGACTGGTAAGACGCCATATGGCCGCCTAAATCCAGCTCTTTTTTCGAAGCGCGCAGCACTATCATAATAGCGTTCCAGCGGATCACGGAGCGGATACGTTTTTCCAGATTTACATCACCGGGATAGGCAGGTTCCTGCTGTGGCGGTATCGTATTGATGTAATTGGTGGTGATGCCTGTTGGCATGTCCACACCTTCCAGACGGGCCTGTTCCAGCACTTGTTCTAACAGGAACTGAGCGCGCTCTACACCTTCGGTGCGAACTACAGATTCAAGAGCCTCTAACCATTCTTTGGTTTCGAGCGCGTCGATGTCAATCTTATTGACTTCAGACATATCAAAGTTTCCTTAATCAGTTCCACGCCAGAGAGCGGAACATTAACAGTTAAAAAGTATGCTTACGCTCATTCGCTCTGTTGCGAACGTCTGAGCGAGCGTTCAATGCGTGAGCGCTCCCGGTCAGCTTCCAGCAATGCCTCTTCGATAAAGGCTAAATGGCTGTTGCTGGCTTGCCGGGCTTGCTCCGGCTCGCCATTGATCACCGCTTGCATCAGGCGATGCCTGTGCGAATTCAGCTGGCTCACTATGCCTTCTTTTTCCCGCAAAACTTCAAGGTTTAACTTGATGTTTTGCTCCACCAGCGGCGTTAAGCCGCGCACCAAATGCAAAAGCACCACATTATGCGATGCCTCTGCAACCGCCGAATAAAACTGGCCTACCGACCGCGCTTCAGCGTCCAAATCCTGTTGCTGCTGGGCAGCACAAATTTCTTCGTAACGTTGTTTGATCAAATCATAGTCCGCCTGAGTACCACGCAAAGCGGCGTAGTAAGCACAAATGCCTTCTAAGGCGTGACGAAACTCCAGTAAGTCAAATTGCGATTCAGGGTGACGACCAATCAAAGCAAATAACGGATCAGTTAAACCCACAGCCAGATTTTCACAGACATAAGTACCACCGCCCTGACGGCGACTGACTAAACCTTTGGCTTCGAGTTTCTGAATAGCTTCGCGTAAAGATGGACGGGAGACATCAAATTGCAATGCAAGTTCACGCTCAGGCGGTAACTTTTGTCCGGGCGTAAAAGTCCCTTCCAGCAGCATATGCTCCAGTTGCTGGACTATTTGATCGGACAATTTGGCAGGTTTGATTCTCAGACTGGACATTGCCACCTTGATATGAAGTCGTGTTGTTTTTGTTATTTACACTTGATCACTTGTAAATTGGTCTTACCAATTTAATTTTATGCGGCATAACTTAGCAGAAAGGAATCAAACTGTAAATTAAACTGCGGAATTATGCGACCAAAGCGGGCAAATAATTAGAGTAAAAGCTCAGAAATAAGCAGATAAAAAAGCGGCAAGAAAATTGGTCTGACCATTAATGAAGTTCAGCTTAGATCACATTGTTAGCTGTTAACAATGTGATCTAAGCCTGTTTTTGTTTAACCCAGCCAGCCTGACAGCGTTAACACTGCCACTAAAGCAAGGAAAAACAGCACATTACGTTTAGCTAACTGCACCATACATGCGGTTTCTTCAGCACAGTTATAGGCATCATCTGGTAAAGGTTCTGCTGCTTTGGCCACTGTAGTCACCACTGTATCTGCGGGTGTCGAAAAATCGCCTAAAAAGGCTAATAAAGAAGCGGAGGCGCGGGAGAAATGGCCAACCAACGCCAAACCTATACCAAATAAACGGGCAGGCAGCCAGTCAGCCCAGAACATCAGTTGTTGAAAGACCACTGGAATATCAGGTGTGGCCTCAACAAATTCAGCAGTTTCATCGCCTTCTTCTGCCAACTTCATGGGTTTATCCCAACTGGCAGGCTCGTTCATCTGACGTAGCAACGCATAAGTGATAGCTCCTGCTCCGCCTAAAATGGCAAACCAGAATAAAACTGCAGCGTAATAGCGGAAGTTCAGCCAGACCAGACGTTGGCCATAACTTAAATCAGCATCAGTTAAACCCACATCATTGCTTAGTTGCTGCATAGTTAAAAAAGCAGCTTCGTTATCCGCTCTTTCGCTGGCATTTAAATACTGTTTATACAACTGGCGATAGTGCCAGCAACCAATACACACCAGTAACACCAGCGTATTCAACACCAAAGTCACAAGTCCGCTGTCAACCAGCCACAACAACAGCGCATACAAAATGCCCGGCAACAGTACCCAGAGATACTGGCCTTTACTGTCATCTGACAATTTAGACAAGGCTGAACTGTGGCTCAGAGACAGGTACTTTTTGGCATAAAACAAAAACTGCCATGCCTCGCTGCGAACCGCCAGCCGCTCAATAATTAAGGCGATAAGCATACTGATCAAGGTCATTTATCCATTCTCCTTTAACGCAGATTGATAACGGTCCCAGTCAAACGACGGACCAGGATCAGTTTTCCGACCCGGTGCAATCTGCTGATGTCCCACAATACGATCCGTTGTGATAGCCGGAAAGTTTTGCATCAATTGTCTGGTTAATAACACCAGACTTTGGTACTGCGCATCGGTATAAGGCTGATGTTCAGTACCTTCTAATTCTATCCCTATCGAAAAATCGTTACAGTTTGGCCGTCCATTAAATTCCGAAACACCTGCATGCCAGGCCCGCAGGTGAAAAGGCACATACTGCCGGACTAAACCGTTTCTGAAAATAACACAATGTGCAGACACTCTGAGGCCAGCTAAATCGGCAAAACTGGGATCGGCCGAACTGTCCAACACCCCCATAAATAAATCATCAATATAACTGTTGCCGAACTGACCCGCAGGCAAACTGATGCAATGGATCACCAACAGGCTGATATCAGTGTCATGCGGCCTTAAGTTCCAATGTGGACTTGGTCGCTGTTCAAGTTCAAAGGAAACCTGATGTTGATTCACCCTGTCGATCCTGTTTTGCAAAAGCGCTTCATGCTCGGTTAAGCTGGAGCCTTTATTGTCAACCCTGAGACTTTGGAATGCAAGCATCTGACAATACAACTAAATTAGGCCGTTTATTTAGCTGGATCAGTTGGCTGCTGTTGCTTGGGCTGCTGTACTGGTTTTTTGAAGATCAGATTTCGTTACAAATAAACCCGAATCAGCAGCTGCAAAGTCAGATTGGCAGCAGCGGTGAAAAAGTCACAGTGCTAAAACGCAACAAAGCGGGTCATTACGTAGGTACTGCTTTGTTTAATGGTGTGCCTATGGAATTTATGCTTGATACCGGCGCTACTGTAGTGGCCGTGTCAGAGCAGGCGGCACAAAAGCTCGGCATGAGCAAAGGCCAGCGCTATCAGGTCAGCACAGCCAATGGTCCTGCGGCAGCTTATGACAGCCGGCTGAATAGCCTGCAACTGGGTGATATTGTGCTCACCGACATACGCGCCAGTATCACACCCGGCTTGCATGGCACTGATATTTTGTTAGGCATGAGCGCACTAAAACAATTAGAATTCAGCCAACAACAGGATGAGCTGAAGCTAATCCAACGCTAATTTTCAACAGGCTTTGTGGCCTGTCACCATACCGGAACCATAAATACAGATGATTAACGTCCCTTACCTTACTGATTTACAACGGGATATTGAACTGACTGTTCGTCAGGCACTGGCTGAGGATTTAGGCCATCTACCGCTGGAGCAAGGTGATATCACAGCGTCCCTGATCCCTGCAACCCAGCGCGCCAAAGCCACTATTATCAGCCGTGAAGACTGTGTATTTTGTGGCAGCGCCTGGCTGACCGAAGTATTTCGTCAGTTGTCTGCTGAAGTTCAGGTGCAATGGTTTGTTCAGGATGGGGATAAGGTCACGGCCAACTCCGTCTTGTGTGAGCTGACAGGCCCAGCCCGTATTTTATTAACAGGCGAGCGCACTGCGCTGAATTTTATCCAGAGTTTAAGCGGTACAGCCACTACGACGGCTTTGTATGTGGCTTTATTGGAAGGCAGTGCCACCCGCCTGCTGGATACCCGTAAAACCTTACCGGGCATGAGATTGGCACAAAAATATGCTGTGGCTTGTGGTGGCGGAAAAAATCATCGTCTGGGGTTATACGATGCGTTTTTAATCAAAGAAAATCATATCGCAGCTGCAGGTTCTATCGATAATGCTGTCAGCATAGCGCGGCAGAATTTCCCCGGTAAAGCTGTGGAAGTTGAAGTGGAAGACCTGATTGAATTTGAGCAGGCCCTCAAAGCCGGCGCTGATATTATCATGCTCGACAACTTCCATATTGCCGATATCCAGCAAGCCGTCAGTCTGAATAAAGGCCGGGCCAAACTGGAAGTCTCAGGTAATATCACTGCAGAAGCACTACGCTCATTAAGCAGTACAGGGGTAGATTACATCTCCAGCGGAGCTTTAACCAAAAACCTGCAAGCTATTGATTTATCAATGCGGTTACGCAGCATCTAACCTAAGTCTTACAGGTCAGGCGTTTGGCCTGGCCTGCTACCATTCGTCGCAGCATTCAGCAAACTGAAAAAAGGCTGATACACTTTCTTTAGTGTTCCCGCAAAGCTGTGATCGCTATGAATCCTCCCCCAAGATTACAAGGCACTGTCAGCTACTGGCGTGATGATAAAGGTTTTGGCTTTGTCACTACGGACAACGCAGAACGGGTGTTTTTTCATATTCGCGATTTCAGCCAGGTTCCAGCCAGACGTCCACAGCAAGGTGACAGACTGAGCTTTCAACTGGGGTTTGATAAACAACAACGCTCTTACGCTCTGTCTTTACAATTTGAAGATACCCCTACAACAGCAGCAAAACCAGCCAAAACAACAGGGCCTGACTTTTATCAGATCCAGCAGCAGGCCTGGTGTTTCCGCTATTTATTTTTTGCCTTGCTGTTACTGTCCTTATTGGCAGGATCTTTTACTTTGACAGTGCCTTTGTTTTATCTCGAAGCCAGTCTTTTTACTTACTGGTTGTATCAGATCGATAAAAAATTGGCCGTCAGTGGACAAAGCAGCCGCTTACCTGAAGAGAGTTTACAAATGTTCAGCCTGATTGGCGGCTGGCCCGGCGCTTTAGTGGCACAAAAACGTTTGCACCATAAAGTACATAAAATGCCCTTTCAACGTGAATTTCGTTTTGTGATTTATGGGAATAGCTGCTTTTTGTTATGGCTTTTATCTGATTCGGGTGCAAAGTTTTTGCATAACATAGCGCTGTTCTGAACTGGCCATACAAAAGACTGCAGAATACTAACTAAAAATGAACTTTAAAAATCAGTAATTTAACTCATCATTCACTTTTTCAACCCGCTTTATTTGCAGCTACAATTAAACATAGGGCCAAAGCTTGCTTAATAACAAATATTAACCAGAATTAAGTAGCCCCAAAAGTGGGCAAACCAATCAGGAGATGTTCCATGAAACGTAATCAAGGTTTTACCCTTATTGAATTAATGATCGTTGTTGCCATCATCGGTATATTAGCTGCCATTGCTTTACCTGCTTATCAGGACTACACAGCCAAAGCTAAAGGTTCAAATGCTGTCGCGTCTTTAGGTGGTCAAAAAATAAAAGTGGCAGAAGCCTATGCGACCAGCGGTACTTTAGGTTGTACCGACACTGCGGGTACAGCTATCCCGGATTGCACAGGCAATGGGGTGCTTGCACTGACTTATGATGGTATAACTGCCACTATGACACCAGCAGCACCAGCCGCTGCAGGTGAAAACATTACCTGGACTTGTGCTCTGACTGGTACAGGCGCTGTGCCTATCAAAGGCTGTGGTATTTAATTCTGATTATCTGCACTGACAACGGCTCTTCGGAGCCGTTTTTATCCCGCTGAAACCATAACCAGACAGGGCCGGTTTTACTATAGGGGACTGTATGGCGTTAAACCCAAGTTCGATTTTATTAAGACGTTTGCAACAAGCCAATCTGGTCGACCCTCAGAGCACAGCCAAACTGTTGCAGGAAAAAAGTCATCAGTATCAAACCATTGCCGATCTATTGATTGGCGAAAAACTGATTCAATCCAAAGCATTGGCTGAGGCAGCTGCTTCTTTTACTTTGCATAGTGCCCTGGATTTAGATTTTTTTGATATCAATGCCATTCCGGAACCGCTGCGCAACGAAAAACTGATCCGTAAACACCATATTCTACCTCTCGCAAAAAGGCATAAAACGCTGTTTCTTGCTGTAGTTGACCCTACGGACATGACCTCGGTAGAAGATTTTGAATTTAATACCGGCCTGAATGCCGAAATGATAGTGGTAGAGTTTGATAAACTGCACAAAGCTATAGACAAACTCTTTGATACCACAGCCACAGACAGCTTTACCGATACACAGTGGGATTTGGCCAAAATGGGTTTGGCCAGCGGGGAAGAAGAAGACACAAAAACTGTGGGCTCAGACAGTGAAGATCAGCCCATTATCTCCTTTATCAACAAAATGCTGCACGACGCTATCCGTAAAGGCGCTTCGGATCTGCATTTTGAACCCTACGAAAAAAGTTATCGGATCAGGTTCCGTATTGACGGCATTTTGCATGAAGTGGCTTCTCCTCCTGTCGCCTTGTCTACCCGCTTATCTGCCCGTTTAAAAGTCATGTCCAGATTAGACATAGCCGAAAAACGTGTGCCGCAGGATGGTCGCATTAAACTGAAACTGTCGCAGAAAAAGTCGATCGACTTTCGGGTCAGCACCTTGCCCACTTTATGGGGCGAAAAAATAGTCATGCGGATCCTCGATTCCGACAGCGCTATGCTTGGCATTGATATCCTGGGGTATGAGGCCGAACAAAAGCAGTTGTATCTGGACGCCTTAGCCCAACCCCAAGGCATGATTTTAGTGACAGGCCCGACAGGCTCAGGCAAAACTGTTTCCTTGTATACAGGGCTGAATATTCTGAATACCGAAGAAACCAATATCTCTACAGCTGAAGACCCGGTAGAGATTAACCTGCCCGGTATAAATCAGGTGCAGGTCAATCCAAGAGCTGGCCTGACTTTTCCATCCGCTTTAAAAGCTTTTTTACGGCAAGACCCTGATGTCATTATGGTGGGTGAAATCCGAGATCTGGAAACCGCAGAAATAGCCATTAAAGCGGCACAGACCGGGCATTTGGTGTTAAGTACCCTGCACACTAACTCAGCCCCTGAAACCTTAACCCGCCTGCTGAATATGGGCGTGCCTGCTTATAACGTCGCAAGCTCAGTCACGCTTATTATCGCGCAACGTCTTGCCCGTCGCTTATGCAATCATTGCAAAACTACTGAGCAATTGCCTGAACAGGAAGCGGTCAGACAGGGCTTCTCAGCGTCGCAGCTAAGTCAGTTAAAGCTCTTTAAGCCTGTAGGTTGTGATCACTGTACCGGCGGTTATAAAGGCCGTTTAGGTATTTACGAAGTGATGCCTATCACAGCCCAAATTGCGGCGAAGATTATGGCAGGAGCTAATTCGCTGGATATAGCAGCTCAGGCACAAATTGAAGGATTCCCAAACTTACGCCAGTCGGCGTTAAAAAAGGCAGCGGCAGGCCTCACCAGTCTGGCTGAAGTCAACAGAGTGACCAACGCTTAAAGCAATCTAAAGCGCAGCAAGGATTTGAATCATGGCCGAAGTAAAAGTAAAACAGCTGGATACTTTTCTCTGGAAAGGCATTAACAGAAGAGGCAAAACCAGCAATGGAGAGATCAGAGCCGGGTCTGTAGCTGAAGCTAAAGCGTTATTACGCCAACAGGGGTTTACACCTTCTTCGGTGAAGAAAAAAAGCAAACCTCTGGCTTTCTCCAAGCCTTCGATCAAATCCTCTGATATTTCTGTCGTGACCCGGCAAATTGCTACCATGCTGGGCGCTGGTGTGCCTTTAGTGCAAAGTATTGATTTAATTGCCAGCGGAGCCAGCAACGAAACCTTACGCCAGTTGATGGCAAAAATTTCTGTCAAAGTACAAGGCGGGACGCCTTTATCTGAGGTATTGCGTGAGCATAAAGATTATTTCGACGAGTTGTACTGTGATTTAGTCAAATCAGGTGAACAGTCTGGTGCTCTGGACAGGATTTTTGATCGTATCGCTGTCTATAAAGAAAAAGCGGAAGCGCTTAAATCTAAAATTAAAAAAGCCATGTTTTATCCTATAGCTGTCATTGTGGTCGCAGGCATAGTGACCTCTATTTTATTAATTTTTGTGGTGCCGCAGTTTGCCGAGATTTTTGGCAACATGGGCGCAGAATTACCAGCCTTTACTTTGTTTGTTCTGGGTATCTCAGATTTTATGCAGAGTTATTGGTACATAGCACTGGCTGTTGTGGTGACAACTTTGGTGGTGATGTCTAAATCCTATAAAACCAGTCATAGTTTTAAAGTAAGTGCAGATCATGCCGTCTTAAAAATGCCTGTTATTGGCATGATTTTAAACAAAGCCTCAGTGGCGCGTTATGCCCGCACTTTGTCTACCACTTTTGCGGCCGGTGTGCCCCTGATCGAAGCTTTGGAATCGGCGGCAGGAGCAGCTGGTAATGAGAAGTACAGGGCAGCTATATTGTCAGTCCGTGAAGAAGTAGCCGCAGGCAATCAAATGCATCTGGCCATGAAAAACACTGCGGCTTTTCCTGAGATGGTGAATCAAATGGTCGCTATAGGAGAAGAGTCCGGAGCTCTGGATAGTATGCTGGCCAAAGTCGCCACTATTTATGAGCAAGAAGTAGACGATGCAGTAGACGGTTTAACTGCCTTGCTGGAACCCTTGATTATGGCGGTATTAGGTGTCTTAATAGGCGGACTTATTATTGCGATGTATCTTCCGATTTTCCAACTGGGTAGTATTGTGTAATGGATTTTTTCTTTCCTCTGGTGCAAGTGTTTGAGCAGTCTGCTGTAACTTTTTATACTGTGGTTGTAGTGTTCAGTCTGGCGATAGGCAGTTTCCTCAACGTAGTCATTTACCGCTTACCCAAAATGATGGAGCTGGCCTGGCAGCAGGATTATCAGCAGTACTTTAATCAAAATCCCGAACAAACAAAAAACCGCTTTAATCTGGCTTTACCGCATTCACATTGCCCTAAGTGCCAGCATCAGCTATCGGCCATAGACAATATTCCACTGTTAAGCTGGCTGGTGTTAAAAGCCAAATGCCGGTATTGCAAAGCTCCTATCAGCATCCGTTATCCGGCCATTGAAGCTTTCACGGCTTTGTTATCTGTGCTGGTAGCCCTGCATTTTCGCGTGACAGAACAAACGCTGATTTATCTGCTGGTGACCTGGTGCCTGATTGCATTGTCTTTTATCGACATCGACAAGATGCTATTGCCGGATCAAATTACCCAACCTCTGCTTTGGTTTGCTTTATTACTCAGTGTGACAGGCCTTACGGTATCGCCGACTGATTCACTGATTGGTGCTGCCGCGGGTTATTTAAGTTTATGGTCTGTATTCTGGTTGTTTAAGCTGGTCACAGGCAAAGAAGGCATGGGTTATGGTGATTTTAAACTGCTGGCCATTTTTGGCGCCCTGCTCGGCTGGCAATTATTACCACTGATTATCTTATTGTCGTCCGTCGTGGGCGCTGTATTGGGTTCCATTATGCTGCTGGTTCAGGGCAAAGGCAAAGCCACGCCTATTCCCTTTGGCCCTTATATAGCAGCCGCTGGCTGGATCGCGATTTTATGGGGCAAGGATATTACCGCCTGGTATCTGGGTACTATGGGTTTATAAGGTATGGGACTCAGATGTCTGGATATATAGTAGGTCTGACCGGCGGCATAGGCAGCGGAAAAACTACTGTCGCCAATTTATTTCATGATTTAGGAGTACAAAATGTTGACGCAGATCTGGTCGCACGTGAAGTAGTGATGCCAGGAGAACCCGCTTTGGATAGCATAGCGCAGCACTTTGGCGCTGGTATTTTACAGCAGGATGGCCACTTGGATCGCGCCGTGCTCAGAGCAAAAATCTTTGCTGACGATCAAGAAAAACAATGGCTCAATCAATTATTACATCCTCTGATCCGTCAACGTATGCTGCAACAATTAGCTGCCTGCACATCAGACTATGTGTTGTTAATAGCCCCTCTGCTGTTAGAAAATAAATTACAGACTTATACAGACCGGGTTTTGGTCGTCGATGTACCACCAGAGTTGCAACTCAGTCGCACTATGCAAAGGGATCAGGTGCCGGTCGAACAAGTGCAAAATATTCTGAACAGTCAGATCTCAAGATCTGAGCGTTTACGCTTAGCCGACGATGTACTACTCAATACAGTTCCGGTTTTTGAACTTCAGCCACAGGTTCAACTACTGCATGCCCGTTATCAGCAGTTTGCCAAGGAAAAACTAGCCAAAAGCTCTGCATAGGTTTATGGTAATGAACATTGTTAACAAATGTTTCAGTTATGACCTCAATCATCTACGAACATCCGCTGAATGAAAAAGTACGCACCTATTTACGGGTAGAGTATCTGTTTCAGCAAGTCACCAAGCTGTTGCCACTGGAAACTGAATGGCAGCAGCAGGGCTTTTTTACCTCGTTATTCTCGTTGATTGAAGTACTGGAACGTAATGATGTGCGACCGGATTTGATCAAAGATGTAGAGCGTTGTGAATCCGCTTTGGTGAACTGGTCACGTCATCCATCGATTTCAGATGACATGCTGCAAAGCATGCTACAAAAAGCAGTACGACTGCAAAGTGACTTATTGCGGTGCGGTAAGTTTGCTACCAGCTTGAAAGAAGATAAATTTCTGGCACCTTTACGCCAGCGTTTTTTTATTCCGGGTGGCACCTGCTATTTTGATTTACCTCAGTTGCAATATTGGTTTTCCCAACCTTTAGTACAGCGGAAAAAAGCAGCCCAGGACTGGCTGGATCAGTTGTCTTTGGTCGAAACCGCCATTTCTTATGTACTGACCTTTATCCGTGAGCGTGGCCAATTTCAGGAATTGATCGCTGAAAATGGCTTTTTTCAAAGCAATACAGAGCAATTTGAATTACTGCGCATTGAATACTCGATGGAATACCAAAGCTACCCCACCATTAGTGGCAACAGATACCGTTACGCCATACGTTTTATGCAGCTGTGTGACAGTTTAGGCCGTACCACCATAGATAAAGCTATTCCTTTCAAGTTAGCCTGCTGTTAAGCCAATCCGAAGATGACTGATCATGCCAGACTAACGGATACAAGACCCGGCCCTGCCATTTAAGTTCGCCTGAACTCCACAGTCTGCGGTACACTAGCGCACTTTTGAATTTGCTTTCGGAGTACGCCTTATGGCCACCATAGTCAAATGCCCGACCTGCCAGAAAGAAGTGGTCTGGGGTCCAGAATCCGCCTTCCGGCCTTTTTGTTCAGACCGTTGTCGTTTAATAGATTTAGGCGCCTGGGCCAATGAAGAGCACAAAATACCGGATAAAGGCCGTGCTGATTTGCCGCTGACTGAGCAGCAATTGGAAGAATTAGAGAATGAGTTATTAGAACAGGATAACGAGTTCTTTAAATAAAATCTGTACTGTAGGGGCGACCTTTATGATCGCCCCTGTACCCGTTAAAACCGATCCCAAACGACCATTACGGCCATCCGAATTCGGCCAATAACTTATCTAAAATCGGCTGATTGGCATCAGGGAACTGGTACTGATTAAGCTCTGACAAAGGCACCCAGCGCACAGGCTGGCCTTCCAGGCCCTTTGCCTCTCCTTCAAACTGCTGCACCAGATGAATATCCAGCAACACGGTTTTTTCAGGGTAGGCATACTGCAGTTCAAACCATGGGGTTGAGCCTGCAATATCCAGATCCACTTCCTCTTTCAGTTCACGGGCTAAAGCTTGTGCAGTGGTTTCACCTGCTTCCACTTTACCGCCCGGAAACTCCCAGCGGCCGCCCTGGTGCAACTTATCAGGGCGCAGCGCTAATAGCACCTGCCGGTCCTTTAAAATTACACCTACGGCGACATGTACGACTTTGAGCGTCATCAGTTAAACCAGCTTACCGTGACACTGTTTGTATTTTTTCCCTGAACCACAAGGGCAAGGATCATTACGACCCACCTTTTCAGCGTCCCGGAACACAGGTGCAGGATTGGTTTGTGGAACTTCAGTCGCTACCTGTTCAACTTCTTCATGCTGGAATTGCATTTCAGTGCTTTCGGCTTTACGACGCTGATCTTCTACTGCATCCACATCTTCAGCTGCACGGATTTGCACCCGTGATAACACACCAATGACGTCCAGCTTCAGGTTGTCCAGCATAGTAGAGAACAACTCAAAGGCTTCACGCTTGTATTCCTGCTTCGGATTCTTCTGGGCATAACCACGCAGGTTAATGCCCTGACGTAAGTGGTCCATCGCCGCTAAATGTTCTTTCCAGTGGGTATCTAAACTTTGCAGCATCACTGATTTTTCAAACTGACGCAGTACTGAAGGACCAACCATATGCTCTTTCAGCTCATAGGCCTTATCCACTACTTCGTGGATTTGCTCACGCAGTTTTTCTTCAAACAGTTTCTTGTCGTCTGCTAACCACTTGGCTATGGGCATGTCGATGGCAAAATCAGCGCGGAAACGGGCTTCTAAGCCCGGAATATCCCACATCTCATCCAGAGACTGAGGCGGAATATACTGGTCAATCACAGAAGCTACTACGTCATGACGAATCGCCTTGATGGTCTCAGAGATATCCGAGGTATCCATCAGCTCGTTACGTTGCTCGTATACGACTTTACGTTGGTCGTTAGCCACGTCATCGAATTCCAGTAATTGCTTACGGATATCAAAGTTACGGGCTTCCACTTTACGTTGGGCATTTTCAATAGCACGGCTGACCCATGGGTGCTCTATAGCTTCACCTGGTTCCATCCCCAGTTTACGCATCATGCCCGCCATACGGTCCGACGCGAAAATACGCATTAAAGCATCGTCTAATGACAGATAGAAACGTGAAGAACCCGGATCCCCCTGACGACCAGAACGACCACGTAACTGGTTGTCGATACGGCGTGATTCATGACGCTCAGTACCAATGATATGTAAACCACCGGCTTCAATCACTGCATCATGACGTTGCTGCCATTCAGCTTTCACTTTGGCAATTTGTTCTTCACTGGCATCGGCGCCCAGAGCGGCCAGTTCGGCCTGCAAGTTACCACCCAGCACTATGTCAGTACCACGACCTGCCATGTTGGTTGCAATAGTGACAGTACCAGGCTGACCAGCCTGAGCAATGATTTGTGCCTCATTGGCATGGAATTTAGCGTTTAATACCTGATGTGGTATTTTGGCATCCTGCAGTAACTTCGACAGGTACTCAGAGCTCTCAATCGAAGCGGTACCCACCAAAATAGGGCGCTTCAGGGCCCGGTTTTCTTCAATGTCTTTGATAATAGCCTGATACTTTTCTTCCACCGTCAGATAGACCAAATCAGCCATATCTTTACGAACCATAGGTCTGTTGGTTGGGATGACGATAGTCTCTAACCCATAAATAGACTGGAATTCAAAAGCTTCAGTGTCTGCAGTACCTGTCATACCCGCCAGTTTGTCGTACAAGCGGAACAGGTTCTGGAAAGTGATTGAAGCTAAAGTCTGGTTTTCGTGGTTAATACGAACCCCTTCTTTGGCTTCAATGGCCTGGTGCAAGCCCTCAGACCAGCGACGGCCTTCCATGGTACGGCCTGTGTGTTCATCAACAATAACAATTTCATTGTCTTTAATCACATAGTCGACGTCTTTCTTAAACAGGTTGTGTGCACGCAACGCGGCATAAGTGTGGTGCAGCAGCGTAATATTGGCTGCGGAGAACAAGGAGTCACCCGGCTGGATTAAACCCAGTTCCTGCAGAATTTCTTCGACACGGATCTGACCACGTTCAGTCAGATACACTTGTTTGGCTTTTTCGTCTATGGTGAAGTGACCATCACCCATAGCCCCTTCTTCGTCTTCTTTTTCTTGTCGGGTCAGTTGTGGCACTACCGTATTGATCACACGGTACAGCTCTGAGCTGTCTTCTGCCTGACCAGAAATAATCAGCGGCGTACGGGCTTCATCTATTAAAATAGAATCCACTTCGTCGATGATGGCATAAGCCAAATGGCGCTGTACCCGCTCAATGGCTGAGAAGGCCATATTGTCACGCAGGTAATCAAAACCAAATTCGTTGTTGGTACCGTAGGTAATATCGGCTTTGTAAGCCGCTTGTTTGTCTAAATGCCCCATGCCAGGCACGTTGACACCTACGGTTAAACCTAAGAAATCAAATAAAGGCGCGTTGGTTTCAGCATCACGGCGGGCCAGGTAATCGTTCACTGTAATCACATGCACGGCCTGACCACTTAACGCATTTAAGTAAGCCGGCAGGGTTGCAGTTAAGGTTTTACCTTCACCAGTACGCATCTCAGAGATTTTGCCCTGATGCAGCACAATACCGCCGATCAACTGGACATCAAAATGGCGCATTTTGAAGATACGTTTACTGGCCTCACGTACTGTGGCAAAAGCTTCAGGCAATAAATCATCCAAGGTTGCGCCATCGGCAAAACGTTGCTTAAATTCAGCGGTTTTTAATTTGAGTTCTTCATCGGACAGAGCAACAAAAGCAGGTTCCAGGCTATTAATCAGATCAACCGTTTTTTTCAGCTTCTTTAAATAACGATCATTACGGCTACCAATTAATTTGGCGAAAAATTTTCCAAACATTTTATAAATACCACTTCTTGGTTGAGACTCGCTCCGAGTCCGGCCTGAGCCTTTGTTACCCGACTCTCTGAAATTCCCGCCTCAGAAAACCGGGTATATATTATTGAATACGGCGATTAACAAACATCATAGGGTCAATTTGCTGACCATTTTTCAGAACTTCGTAATGCACATGTGGCCCTGTCGAACGACCCGTGTTGCCCATAATGGCAACTTCCTGGCCTTTGGTCACCATCTGTCCAACCTGAACAGTAGTCGCCTGAGCATGAGCATACCGGGTGCGATAGCCGTCACTATGCTCAATTTCAACCATTTTACCGTAACCAAAACGTTCACCGGCCCAGGTGACTATGCCACCTGCTGTTGCAAAAATAGAATCGCCTTCTTTACCGGCAAAATCTACCCCACGGTGCACTGCGGGTTCACCACTGAAGGGGTCGCTGCGGACACCAAAACTGGAAGACAGGTAACCACTTAATACAGGGCGGCCAGACAACTGAACGCTTTTTCCTATATGGTGATTCAAATCCAGAGATTCAAGCATGGCAAAGCGGGTTTGCTCGGACTGCAGATTTTGCTCCAGCTCATTAAGCTGCAACAATACCGCATTCAGTTCAGCCAGACTGATTTCCGTCGGCGTTTGCGCAGGGCCTCCCATGGCTGGAGTCTCATGCAGATTAAACTCTTCCGTCGACAAATTGGCGGCGTCAATTAAACGTTCACCGACCATATTCAAACGGTTGACCTGAGCCTGCAACGTCGCCACTTTGGCCGTTAATGCCGCCAGCTGATTTTCGGCGCGGCGGCGAATATCGGCAATTTCTTCTGTTTCTGCAGCCCGGCTTAACTGAACTTTCTCAAGTTCGGCATTGCCTTGCTGAAACAAATTAGCAAAGGCAGCACCAGCGCCAGAAGCAATACAAAACAATAAGACGGCCGTGACTGTCAGTTGCGATGGCGTGCTGCCAAAGCTGAAGTGGCGATGTCGGCCACGATAGAAAACTGTTACACTCATGCAACCTCAGTATAAATTTATCAGTGAAGATGACGCGCTACTCTCAGAAACCTGTGGATCTAAGTCAGTTGCTGCAACAAAGCTCTTTGTTGTCGACCATGCAGCACGCCGATCTGTTGCGCCAACTTAATACCGAATTAGCGCAGTTTCTGCAACTGGATCCATCCGGTTTTTGCAAAATTAGTACCATAAAAGCTGGTCGCTTAGTGATTTTGTGTCAATCACCTGCCTGGGCCACCCGGCTGAAAATGCAAAGAGAGGCCATTCTAGACAATTTCCGCCAGAAAATCTTGCCGGATTTAGCAGGCATTGATATTGAAGTTTCACCCAATACCCAGTTGCAGTATGTCAAAGCGGAAGAAATCAAAACTGAAGGACCTAAAATCTCTGAACAAGCGGCTGTGTATTTACTGGCTTTAGCACAAAACAGTGAAGGTGAGTTAAAGCAGAAACTACAAAAGCTGGCAGAGCTGGCTCAAAAGAACCGCTCTGCCCCGAAAATTTAAGCTAACTGGGGGGCCAGGTAGGATATTGGCATTTGCGCTTCCTTATCGAAGCTGACAAATTCCCAGTTGGCCTGATCAGCTAATACCGCAGACAATAACTGGTTATTTAAAGCGTGGCCCGTTTTATAAGAACGGAACTCACCCAGAATACTGTAACCGGCCATATATAAATCACCGATCGCATCCAGAATTTTGTGTTTGATAAATTCGTCTTCGTAACGCAGACCGTCCTGGTTTAACACCCGGAACTCGTCCAATACGACGGCGTTATCAAAACTGCCACCTAACGCCAGATTATTGGCGCGTAAATATTCAATGTCCTGCAGGAAACCAAAAGTACGGGCACGGCTGATGTCTTTAATAAAAGACGCAGCAGAGAAGTCCAGCTTCATGCGCTGTTTGGTTTCAGAAATCACAGGATGGTCAAAGTCGATCGCAAAATCCATACGGAAACCATGGTGTGGCACAAACTCTGCCCACTTATCACCATCTTCCACCCGGACTTTTTGCTTAATGCGGATAAACTTTTTGGCTTTTTTCTGTTCGCTGATACCGGCTTCCAGTAACAGGTAAACAAAAGGGTTGGCACTGCCATCCATAATTGGAATTTCAGCAGAGTCCACTTCGATAAACAGGTTATCTATACCTAAACCCGCCACCGCAGCCATTAAATGCTCGGTGGTGGACAGGCGTACGCCGTCATCGTTGATCAAACAAGTACACATCACTGTGTCGCCCACTAATTCAGGGGTGACTTTAAAATCAACGATCGGGTTCAGATCGACACGCCGGAATACAATACCGGTATTATCAGGAGCAGGCCGGAGAGTAAGCGTAACCTTTTCTCCCTTGTGTAAACCCACCCCGATCGAGCTGATTGATTTTGCAATGGTACGTTGTTTAATCATATTTTTTCCTGTTCAAATATTGAACAAATCCAAAATGGCGGCGAAGCATAACACAGCTGACCAGCTATGCCAACCTTTGAGCCTTTTGTCAGCTGACTAAAAATTAGTCAGCTTGTTTACGTAAAAACGCCGGAATATCGAAAATGTCGATGTTCGCTTGTTTTTCCGCGACCGGTTTACTTTGCACTGCAGGAGCTTCTAACGGCGCCTGTGACAGGTCACGGGCGGCGTTGCCCTGATGATGTGCATAGCTTGTACCAGCATTGCCATAAACGTGCGCTGAACGAACTGGTTCATGACGATGATTTGGTACCAGGCTGATGTCAGGCTTACGTTCCGCACCTATACCTGTAGCTACTACAGTGACACGAAGCTCGTCTGACATATCAGGATCAATCACAGCACCTACGACCACAGTCGCATTTTCTGAAGCGAAAGCTTTCACTGCGTTACCCACAGTTTCAAACTCTTCAATGCTGATATCAAGACCTGCAGTGATATTCACCAGAATACCCTTAGCGCCTGATAAATCGATATCTTCCAGTAATGGGCTGGAAATAGCTTGTTCAGCGGCTTCTTCAGCACGGTCCGGGCCTGAAGCACGGCCAGTACCCATCATCGCAGTGCCCATTTCTGACATCACAGTACGAACGTCTGCGAAGTCAACGTTGATCAGACCAGGACGGGTGATCAGCTCAGCAATACCCTGCACCGCACCTAACAACACGTTGTTGGCTGCTTTAAACGCATCCAGCAGGCTGGTACCTTTGCCTAAGACTTTTAATAACTTGTCGTTAGGAATAGTGATCAAAGAGTCCACATGTTTTGCCAGCTCAGCAATACCTTCGTCCGCATAAGTGGAACGTTTTTTGCCTTCGAACGGGAATGGTTTAGTCACCACAGCCACAGTCAAAATACCCATTTCACGGGCTACTTCAGCGACAATAGGAGCAGCACCAGTACCAGTACCACCACCCATACCGGCAGCGATAAAGATCATGTCCGCACCTTGCAGCGTTTTCTTGATAGTTTCACGGTCTTCTTCTGCCGACTTACGGCCTACTTCAGGGTTAGCGCCGGCACCTAAGCCTTTAGTCACGCCAGCACCCAGTTGCAGGGTCATATGGGCAGACGAATTACGCAGCGCCTGCGCGTCAGTATTGGCAGCAATAAACTCAACACCTTCGATGTTGCTCGCCACCATATACTCAACAGCGTTACCGCCACCACCACCAACACCTATTACTTTAATGACAGCTTCTTCGCTGTGGTTTTCCATTAACTCAAACATAGCTCTCTCTCCGTTTTAGTACGCTTACTCAAAAAAGTTAAAATTCGCCTTTAAACCAGCTGGTGAGTCGTTTCACCATGCCGCCGACTGACTCGCGGGCAGCGACAGCTTTTTTCTGCTGGGTCCGCATGTCTTTTCCATAAATCAGTAAACCCACTACGCTGGCGTAGGCCGGGTCCTGTACATATTCTCTTAACCCTGTAATGCCAATGGGGTAACCCAAACGCACCGGCATCTGGAAGATATCTTCGGCAAACTCGATAGCACCTTCCATTTTGGCGGTACCACCTGTCAGCACTATGCCTGCTGCTATTTGCTCTTCCAGACCACTGCTTCGGATTTCCTCCAGCACCAGTTCAAACAATTCCTGATAACGTGGCTCTACGACTTCAGCCAGGGTATGACGTGACATGCTGCGGGCCGGACGACCGCCCACGCTTGGCACTTCAATGTTTTCTTCTTTACCGACCATGCTGCGCAGTGCACAGGCGTATTGCACTTTAATATCTTCGGCGTGACCTAAAGGTGTACGGAAGATTTTGGCAATATCGCTGGTGACCTGATTACCGGCCACGGGGATCACTGCGGTATGGCGTAAAGCACCATTGGTAAAAACCGAAATGTCGATAGTGCCGCCGCCCATATCAACCACGCAGACACCTAATTCCTTCTCGTCATCCGTCAGCACCGCATAGCTCGATGCTAAAGAGGAGAAAATCAGCTGGTCGACATGCAGCTCGCAGCGCTCCGCACATTTCTCGATATTCTTTGCCATATCATTGGCGCAGGTGATGATGTGAGCCTTGGCTTCCATCCTGACCCCTGACATGCCGATGGGGCTTTTAATGCCTTCCTGCATGTCGACTGAAAATTCCTGTGGCAGCACATGCAACATGCGACGCTCCGCCGAAATAGGCACGGACTTAGCGGCATGAATGACGTTAATCACATCTTCAGCTGTCACTTCGGCATCATTAATAGGCACCATGCCACTTTCGTTCTGGCAACGGATATGTTTGCCGGTAATACCTAAATACACAGAAGACACGCGGCAATCGGCCATCAGTTCGGCTTCTTCCACAGCGCGGCGCACAGACTGCACCACCAGGTTCAGATCATTAACCCCACCTTTGTCCATACCACGGGCGACATGAGTGCCCACACCAACAATGCTTAATTGATTGTCAGCGGTAATTTCGCCCACTAAGGCTTTTACCTGTGCTGTGCCTATATCTAAGCCAACGATAAGATCACGTTCTGTCGACTTTGTCATCTTGTTCTCTTTGTTCTGGCGCTTCGACCCAACGTACAGCGACGCCTGTGTCATAACGCAAATCAACTTCGGCGACTGCCTGAGTTTTATGTTTACTAATCACAGGGTACAAATCGATAAACCGCTGCACCCGCTTTGCCGTATCTTCCCGGCCCAGAGTCAATTTGATGCCCTCTGCTAAATTCAGTTGCCAGGCCTGACGGGCCGACACTGTGAGTCCTGTTGCCGCATGCTGATGGACGCTCAGCATTTGATTCAATTGATTGAACATGGTCAGTGCATCCTGCTCGGCCCCGTCCGGACCTTGTAACTTCGGCAATGGCTGTTTTAGTTCAGCGACAGGAGCGACAAAGATCTGACCTTGTTGATTGAGTAAATAATGGTCATTCCATACCGCCACTGGCTTATGTTCAGTCACCACCACCACGAGCGTATCAGGCCATTGTTTGCGCACGGCTGCCTGAGCGACCCAGGGTTGTTGCTGCAGAAACAGCTGCACCTGATCCACGTTCAAATTAAAAAAGTTACCCAGATACTGTTGCTGCAGCTTTTGGTTTAAACCTGCGGCTTCAATCTGAGAAAAATCGCCATAAACCTTCACTTGCTGGATAGGCGCACTTTGTTGATCCTGACTCCAGAGCCAGATCTGATAGCCTAACCAGCAGACAAACCAGACGGAAAAACAGAAAAACAGCACACCAGCCCAGAAGGCTTTGTTAATGGGTGCTCTGACTGTCTTGCCGTTTTTTGTCATAAGGTCTGTTCTAAAATTTGTAAAACTAACTGTTCAAAAGTTAAACCCGCTGCTTTAGCCGCCATAGGCACCAATGACTTTTCCGTCATACCCGGTACCGTATTGACTTCCAACAAGTAGAAATTCCCCTGCTGATCCAGCATGGCGTCAACACGGCCCCAGCCTGACGCACCCACAGCAGTAAAGGCAGCTGTTGCAGCGTTTTGCAAAAAGGCTGTCTGGTCTGCTGTTAAAGGCGCAGGACAAAGGTATTCAGTGCTGTTGGACTGATACTTGGCTTCATAGTCATAAAAAGAGCGGGGCGTACGCATTTCCACCACTGGCAATGCTTTGCCATTGAGGATAGATACCGTAAATTCACGGCCCTGGATCCACTGTTCAACCAGTACATCAGAGTCGTATTTAAAGGCCACAGCTAAGGCTTGTTCCAGTTCTTCGGCCGTGCTTGCCGCACTCATGCCAATACTGGAGCCTTCATTGGCTGGTTTCACCATCACTTTACCAGCTAACTGCTGCAAAATATCCTGATAATTCAGTTGTTTTCCAGCTTCAGCCACTAAAAATCCGGCTGTAGGTAACCCTTGCGCCTGAAACAGCCATTTACAACGGATTTTATCCATCGCCAGAGCTGAACCTAAAACGCGGCTGCCGGTATAAGGCAAACCCATCAGCTGCAAAGCGCCCTGCATAGTACCGTCTTCACCACCACGGCCGTGCAGAACTATAAATACGCGGTCAAAACCAGCAGAAGTTAAAGCACTTAACGGCTGATCTTTTGGATCAAAGGCATGGGCGTCAACACCTTGCTTTTGCAGAGCGGCCAGTACAGCAGCCCCTGAACGCAACGACACTTCACGTTCTGCAGAGGTACCACCAAACATCACTGCTACTTTGCCAAATTTGCTGCTCATACTTCAAGCTCCCTCGTTTGGTTTTAATGCAGAAATTGCTAATTTAGAAGCGGCCAGTTGTTTGGCCAGCGCGCCTATATTGCCAGCGCCCTGCGTCAGCAATACATCCCCGTCCTGCAGCACATCGGCTAAAGCTGCTGGTAAGTCGGCAGGTGTCGCTACATAAATAGGATCGAGCTGACCACGGGCCCGGATAGAGCGGCATAAACTGCGGCTGTCGGCGCCCGGAATAGCGGCTTCGCCTGCGGCATAGACTTCAAGCAATAACAATAAATCGACAGAAGACAGCACTTTGGCGAAGTCTTCGTATAAATCACGGGTTCTGGTGTAACGGTGTGGCTGATACGCCATCACAATACGACGTTCCGGCCAGGCGTTACGCGCCGCAGCCAATGTGGCAGCCACTTCACTTGGATGGTGGCCATAGTCATCGACCAGCAACACTTTGCCACGGCCTGTATCAAACTCGCCGTATTGCTCAAAACGACGGCCTATACCTTCGAATTTTTTCAGCGCAGCTAAAATAGCCTCTGTGGCTATACCTTCATCTTTGGCGACCGCAAAAGCAGCTGTTGCGTTCAAAGCATTGTGACGGCCGGCCAGATTCAGCTCTATTTTGTTGGCACCACCTGCTTTGTCTGTGATGACAAACTGGCTCTGGGTACCGCTCTGACTGAAGTCGCTGATCACATAATCAGCATCTTCACTAAAGCCATAGGTAATGACAAAACGGCCTATTTGCGGTATTAACTCACGTACCACAGGATCGTCGATACACATCACGGCGACCCCATAAAACGGCAGGTTATGGCAAAACTCCAGATAGGTGGCTTTCATTTTTTCAAAGTCACCCTGGTAGGTTTCCATATGATCAGGCTCGATATTAGTGATCACGGAAGCCATAGGCTGTAAATGCAGGAAAGACGCATCGCTTTCATCGGCTTCAGCAATTAAATAACGACCAGAACCTAAGCGGGCATTGGTACCAGCTGAGTTCAGTAAACCACCGATGACAAAAGTAGGATCTGTACCAGCTTCGGCAAACACAGAAGCTATCAGGCTGGTGGTAGTGGTTTTACCATGGGTACCGGCAATCGCAATGCCATGGCGGAAACGCATAAGTTCAGCCAGCATTTCAGCACGGCGCACCAGCGGAATACGGTGTTCAATAGCAGCAGCCACTTCCGGGTTGTCTGTTTTAATAGCGCTGGAGACAACGACAACGCTGGCTCCTTCGATGTTCTCCGCTTTATGGCCAATCACAATGCAAGCGCCTAACGAAGTTAAACGGTCAACCACAGGATTGGGCGCTATATCCGACCCTGACACTTTATAACCTTCATTGACTAATACTTCGGCAATACCACCCATACCAGCGCCGCCGATGCCAACGAAGTGGATCCGCTCTACCCTGCGCATTGCATTTTTCTTTTGTTGGTTGCTGCTCATTTAGTCACACCTGTTACTTCACCACAGACTCTTACAACTTGTTCTGCGGCATCATCTATTGCTGTTCTGCGGGCATTATTTGCCAAATGACGCAGTGCACTTTTGTCCTGCAACCAGGACTGGAGCAAAGGTAACAAAGCACCTTTACTAAATTCGTTTTGTGGCAGTAACACTGCTCCTTGTTTTTGCACTAACCAGCTGGCATTGGCGGTTTGGTGATCATCAATAGCTGAGGGCAAAGGCACAAAAACTGCCGCCACACCGGCACAGGCCACTTCAGACACTGTTAAGGCACCAGCGCGGCATATCACTAAATCAGCCCAGGTATAAGCCGCAGCCATATCTTCAATAAAAGCGCTGGCATTGGCTTTTAGCTCAGGTAAAGCGGCATAGGCTTGCTGAACCTGCTGCTCCATCGCTTTACCTGTCTGATGCCTGATATCCAGCTCACCAAACTGAGCTGCTTGTGCAAATAGCCCAGGCAACTGCTGGTTAAAAACCTGAGCCCCTAAACTGCCACCTACCACTAACACTTTTAAACTTGATGTTGGCGCCTGAAGCTGCTTTTGCGCAGACACAGCCAGTACTTCAGCACGCACCGGATTACCCACAACCAATCTGTCTTTACGATCGGCAAAAGCTTGTGGAAAGGCCACTAAGACTTTTTCCGCAATACGGGCCAATAATCTGTTGGTGGTGCCTGCGACTGCATTTTGTTCATGCACTATTAAAGGCTTACCAGCTAACCAGGCCGCTAAGCCACCAGGGCCACTGGCGTAACCACCAAAACCTAACACCAGTTCAGGGTTCAGTTGCCTGACTAAAGCGCGGGCCTGACTGATAGAGCGCCATAACATCAAAGGGGCTTTTAATAAACTTTTTAACCCTTTGCCGCGTAAACCCGCCACAGCAATGCTGTGGAACGGAAAACCAAACTGCGGTACTAAAGTCGCTTCCATCCGATCTGCTGTGCCCAGCCAGTGGATAGTCCAGCCTTGTTGTTTTAACAGTTCAGCCACAGCTTTAGCCGGGAAAATATGGCCCCCGGTGCCACCCGCCATAATCAATGCAGTTTTTTGTGTCAGCTCAGGCATGAGGACCTCCGCTGATGGCATGACGGCCTTTGAGCCGGACTTCAAAATCAATGCGGATTAACAGGGCCGCAGCAACCAACATAATGATCAGGCTACTGCCGCCTGAACTGATAAAAGGCAAAGTTAACCCTTTGGTGGGCAACACGCCGCTGGCCACACCAACGTTTACGCAGGTTTGAAAACCAATCCAAATCGCCAGCGCATAAGCTAAAAAGCCATGGAAACTCATGCCTTTAAACAAGGCTTTGTTACCAATCCACAAAGCACGGCTGACCAGTAAAAACAGCAGACAAAGCACCACAAAAACCCCGATCAGGCCTGTTTCTTCGGCTATCACAGCAAAAATAAAGTCGGTATGGGCTTCGGGTAAATATTCCAGTTTTTGTACGCTGTTGCCAAGGCCCTGACCAAACCAACTGCCACGGCCAAAAGCCATCAAAGATTGCGTCAACTGATAACCACTGCCAAAAGGGTCTGCCCATGGATCTAAAAAGGAGGTCACACGACGCCAACGGTATTCGCTGTAAACAATTAACACCCCTATGGCGGCCAAACCGGTAAAAATCAGACAAAAGAACTGCCACAACTTAGCGCCGGCCAAAAACAGCAGTACCACCGAAGTGGCAAACATCACTATCACTGTTCCCAGGTCGGGTTGCATTAACAACAAAACAGCCAAAATAAACATAATAATCAATGGCTTGATAAAACCTTTAATGTTCTCTCTGACTTCCTCATGCTTACGTACCAGATAGCTGGACAGGTAGACAAAAAAGAATAACTTGGCAGGTTCAGCCGCTTGAATATTGATAGGGCCCAACGCCAGCCAGCGGGTGGAACCATTGACATTACGGCCAAACAACAAGACTGCAATCAGCAGCACCAAGGCCAGCATCAATAACAATATATTGGTGTTATGCCACCAGGACACTGGGACATTGAGCACCATATAAGCCGCAGCGAAGCCAATAAACAAATACACTAAATGCCGGATGGTAAAATGCAGCGGATTGCCGTGTAAGCGTTCAGCCACTGGCACTGAAGCGCTGGTGACCATAATAATGCCAACACCAATCACCAGAACCAACAACACTAAAAACAGCTTGTCGTAGCTGTTGGCTTCGTCACGTTGCCACCACTGGGCTATAGCTTCAGTGGGTGAAGGGATCAGGTTCAGCAGCATTTGCTTCATAACCACACCTTCTGCACAGCAGCCGCAAATTGCTGACCACGGTCCTCGTAATTTTTAAACATATCCAGACTGGCGCAGGCAGGAGACAACAACACCAAATCATTGGCTGTGGCCAGTTGAGCCGCAGTTTTGACTGCCGCCAGTAAATCTTTCACTTCAAAGCTGCCCGCTTTTAATGCTGCTATCGCAGGACCATCCTGCCCTAAAGTAATAAGGTGATCGACGTCACGATTCAGCACTGTGGCCAATTCACTGAAATCAGCGCCTTTACCATCGCCACCCGCTATTAAAATCAGTTTGCCTTTCACTTCAGAGCGTAAACCTGCAATAGCAGCCAAAGTCGCTCCGACATTGGTGGCTTTAGAGTCATTGACCCAGCGAACGCCTTTATGATCCAGCACTAACTGACAACGATGTGGTAAAGACACAAAGGTTTTTAATGCCTGAATTAAACCATCCCGGCTTGCACCTGCGGCTAACGCTAAAGCACAACTGGCCAGAGCATTAAACTGATTGTGCAGACCAACAATAGTCATTTCACGCACTGGCATTAAAAGCTCGCCCTGAACTTGCAACCAGCTTTCGCCCTGATGCTGAACCACGCCATAATCAGCACCTGCTAAATCTAAAGCCAGAGATGAAACTGAAGTCTGTGGTGTGGTTAAAGCATCGGCTTTATTGTAAATCGCCAGCTCCGTGCCCTGATAAACCCGTTGTTTCGACGCAGCATAAGCGGCCATAGTGCCGTATCTGTCCATATGATCTTCAGTCACATTCAAAATACAGGCGGCTTTGCTTTGTAGCGAGTGCGTGGTATCAAGCTGAAAGCTCGACAGTTCCAGCACAAAGACATCGGCGTCACTTTGCGGTGCATCCAGAATAGGCAAACCAATATTGCCTGCTGCCACGGCCCGTAAGCCGGAACATTGCAGCATATGGGCTGTTAAACTGGTGACTGTCGATTTGCCATTGGCACCTGTAATAGCCAGCACAGGTTTCTGGTTTTGCAGTGCAAACAGCTCGACATCACCAATCAGATGAGCACCCTGGGCTAAAGCAAAACGTATAGCCGGATGTTTAGGATCCAGGCCAGGACTGACGATCAACACATCCATATGAGCTAAGCGGTTGGCGTCCAGTTCACCTAAATAAATACCGTCCACTTTGTCGGCCGGAATTTGCTCCAGCCCTGACACTTTTAAGCGGGTATCCATCAGCACTGGTTTCACGCCTTGTTTCAGCAAAAAGCGTACTGTGGCCAGACCTGAAAGGCCCAGTCCTATCACAGCAACACGTTTTCCCTGGAACAACTTAGCGTTCATCTTTTATCTCAGTTTTAAAGTAGCTAAACCAATCAGCACAAAAATGACCGACAGAATCCAGAACCGCACTATAACGCGGGGTTCAGGCCAGCCTTTTAATTCGTAATGGTGGTGAATAGGCGCCATACGGAAAATCCGCTGGCCGCGCAATTTGTAAGAACCCACCTGCAAAATCACAGACACTGTTTCCATCACAAAGACGCCGCCCATAATAAAGAGTACGATTTCCTGACGGACTAAAATGGCAATGACGCCTAAAACCGCACCTAAGGCTAAAGAACCTACATCGCCCATAAAAACCTGAGCCGGGTAAGTGTTAAACCAAAGGAAACCCAGACCTGCGCCGACTAAAGCTGCACAGACCACCACCAGTTCACTGGCATGAGGCAGATAAGGAATATTCAGGTAAGTGGCAAAATTCACGTTGCCGCTGGCGTAAGCGATAATGGCAAAAGCAAAGGCCACCATAATGGTGGGCACTATGGCTAAACCATCTAAACCGTCGGTTAAGTTCACCGCATTGCTGGTACCCACTATGACGAAATAACACAAGGCAATAAAGATAAAGCCCAGCTGTGGCAGCACGTCTTTAATAAAAGGCACCACTAAACTGGTTTCGGCCGGACGTTCTGCCGAGGCATACAGAAAAAAGGCAATAGCCACAGCAAACAAGGACTGCCAGAAGTATTTCCATTTGGCGATTAAACCTTTTGGATCTTTACGTACCACTTTGCGGTAGTCGTCAATAAAACCAATCCAGCCAAAACTGACCAGGGTAAAAATCACCACCCAGACGTATTTGTTCGCCAAATCAGCCCACAACAAAATACTGGTCAGCACTGAACCTAAAATCAGCAAACCACCCATAGTTGGAGTGCCTTTTTTTGAGAAGTGGCTTTGTGGGCCATCATCCCGTACGGTTTGACCAATTTGCAGTTTTTGTAATTTAGCGATCAGCTTAGGGCCAAAATACAGGCTCAGCATTAAGGCGGTTAAAATGCCCAGAATAGACCTGAAGGTCAGGTAACTGAATACGTTAAAGGCATTGATATATTGAGTTAAATACTCGGCTAACCACACTAACATGAGCTGATCTCCTGCTGACATCTTTCTAGCAAGTCCTGCACGACCAATTCCATTTTGGCGCTGCGCGAGCCCTTGACCAGCACAGTCGCATCGGACTGTTCATCAAGGATCGGGCTTAACTTTTGGATCAGTTGCTGACGGGAACTAAAATGGGCCCCTTGGCCGTTAAATAAATCACTGGCGCTCTGTGATAACACACCCAGGGTGAATAACAGATTAATCCCCTTTTGTTTGGCGTATAAACCTACTTCTTCATGGTATAAACGGGCATCAGCGCCCAGTTCGCCCATATCGCCAAAAACTAACACTCTGAACCCCGGATAAGTCGCCAATAAATCGATAGCGGCTTTGGTGGATTCAGAATTCGCATTGTAGGTATCGTCAATCAGCCGCAATTTGTTGCTGGCTTGAGTGACATTAATACGGCCTTTGACAGGTTTCATCGCCGCTAAACCTAACTGCACGTCGGTCAGGCTGGCACCTAAAGTCAAAGTTGCTGCCGCTGCAGCTAAAGCGTTGGCGACATTATGTTTACCAGGCAATACCAGCTGAATAAAAATCCGGCCTTGTGGGCAAACTAAATCAAAACTGGCACAGCCCTGTTCATTCAGCACTATATGTTCAGCGCTGAAATCAGCGGCCTGAGTGCTGCTGAAGGTCAGTACCTTTTTATCCTGTAAACGTTTTAGCCAGTAGTCAGAAAACTCGCTGTCCAGTGGCACTATAGCCACACCGTCCTGGCCTAAAGAGCCATAAATTTCGCCTTTAGCCCGGGCCACGCCAAACAAGTCACCAAAACCTTCCAGATGAGCAGCCGCCACATTGGTGATAATGGACACTTCAGGTTTTACTAATGACGAGGTGTAAGCAATCTCACCTAAATGATTGGCACCCAATTCCATCACAGCGTACTGATGCTGCTCTGTTAAACGTAATAAGGTTAAAGGCGCACCTATATCGTTATTAAAATTGCCGGCTGTCGCCAGCACATTGCCGATACGGTCCAAAATAGCAGCCATCATTTCTTTGACCGTAGTTTTACCTACGCTACCGGTCACAGCGACTGACTTAGGATTGACCTTTTGTTTGACTGCAGCACCTAAAGCGCCCAAAGCTAAGCGGGTGTCGGCGACAATAATTTGCGGCACAGCTATATCCAGCTGCTGCTCCACTATCAAAGCCACAGCACCTTTAGCAATCACATCTGCCGCAAACTGATGACCATCAAAATTCGGGCCTTTTAAGGCGATAAACAAATCGCCCTGATTAATATTGCGGCTGTCAGTGCTGACGCTCAGAATTTGAATATCAGCGCCAACCAGCTGTCCCTGCACTAACTGTGCTATTTCTTTTGTTTGTAAAGGGATCATAAAGCAGTCTCCGTCACCAGTTGTCGGACAAAGGCACGTTCGTCGTAAGGTAAAACTTCATGGCCAATAATTTGATAATCTTCGTGGCCTTTACCGGCGATCAACACCAGATCACCAGCTTTGGCTTGTTCTAAAGCAATGCGTATCGCCGTTTTACGATCGGCGATCAGCTGATACTGCTGCTCTGTGCAACCTGCGGCTATATCCAGACAAATGGCCATCACATCTTCAGTGCGGGGATTGTCGGCAGTAATAATTAACTGATCCGCTAAACGCTCTGCGATTGCGCCCATTAAAGGCCGTTTGCCTTTATCCCTGTCGCCACCACAACCAAACACCACCCACAGCTGGCCCTGACAATGGTTACGCACTGCAATTAACGTTTGCTCCAGCGCGTCCGGCGTATGGGCATAATCCACCACAGCCATTACCTGACGCTCGGCCTGATAAAACTGTTCGATCCGACCAGGCACACTGCATAATTGCTCTGCTGCACGAACTAAAGCCTCAAAGCTATAACCTAATTGCAGCATGGCGCCGATGGCGGCCAATACGTTTTGAATATTAAATTCACCCAGCACTTTCAGCTGCAACTGCTGTTGCCCTAAATGGCTGGTTAAACGGAACTGATAACCCAGTGGGGTGATTTCCAGTTGGTCGTAAGCCAGATACTGGCTATAGCCCTGACAATCTTTCAGCTGACCATAAGCCAATACAGGCAAAGTGCAGTCCGCTGCTAATTGGCGACCAAACTCATCGGAAACATGAATCACAGCTTTTTTAGCCAAAGCAGCTTTAAACAGCAGAGCTTTGGCTTCGCCATAGGCTTGCATAGTGCCGTGATAATCCAGATGGTCGCGGGTTAAGTTGGTAAAGACGGCCACGTCAAACTGCAGGCCAGCGACACGTTGTTGCACCAGCGCATGAGAAGATACTTCCATCGCCACCAGAGCTTTGCTTTTGGCGGCTTTTGTCTGGTCAATCTGGTGAAGAATACGGTGAATATCCACCAGATGTGGTGTGGTGTTATTCAGTGCTGTCAGGCTGCGGTAATCGCCATAACCTAAAGTACCAATCACAGCGCCCTGTTGCTGTAATAACACAGCCAGCTGATTAACAAAAATGGCGGTGCTGGATTTACCGTTGGTGCCGGTAATACCGACCAGCTGTTGAGCATCATGCGGATAAAAAGCGGCAGCTAAGGCAGGCAATAGTTCCACCAGTTCAGGCACCAGCACAATGCGTTCATCACTCAGCGCGCCCTGAGTATCGGTCAGTACCAGCACTGCACCTGCAGCTAAAGCTTTTTCAATAAACTGATTGCCATGAGTTTTAGTGCCAGGCAGCGCCAAAAACACATCACCACTTTGTACTTCAGCACTGTTGATCCGCAGATCCTGTAATGGCAATGCAGCCAGAGGTGCTGGCAACTGGATTTTAAAAGCAGTCAGCCACTGCTGTAGTGAGTTAACCTGCATTAGGCACCCCACTGACTTTGGTAATACGGCTGTCGTTAGCGTCAGGTGCAATATTTAATAGCTGCAACGCAGCGCCTGAGACTGCAGAGAATACCGGAGCCGCCACTTCACCGCCGTAGTAATAATCGCCACTGGGTTCGTTGATAATGACCACCACAGCAATACGAGGATCAGAAATAGGTGCTATACCGGCAAAAGAGCCAATGTAATCATCGCTGTAACCACGAATACCGGCCTTTTTCGCAGTCCCTGTTTTACCACCAACTCTATAACCCGGCACTGCAGCTTTTTTCGCACTGCCGCCCGGGCCTACTACAGCTTCTAACATGGCGACCATATTGTCTGCATGTTCTTCGCTGACCACACGCTCACCTAAAGGCTTTTTCGTATTTTTAAAAATGGATAAAGGATAAGACACCCCACCATTGCCTATAGTGGCGTAAATACGGGCCAGCTGTACGGCGTTGACGGTAAAGCTATAACCAAAGGAGATAGTGGCTAAGGCATGTTCACCCCAACGGCGTTGTTCACGTAAAACGCCCGGGGTTTCGCCCGTCAGGCCTAACCCTGTTTCAGAGCCGACGCCCATCTTGTAATACATGTCGAGGAATTTGTCGGTTGGCAGACCTAAAGCTAAACGGGTGACCCCTATGTTACTGGACTTGCGCATAATGCCGGTTAAGTCCAAATCGCCATAACCGTTGATATCCCGTACTAAACGACCACCAATACGCACAGGGCCATAACCCGTGGAGATGACAGTGTTCATAGTGGCAGTGCCGTTTTCTAAAGCCGCTAACACAGGCAAAGGTTTAATGGTCGAACCTGGTTCAAAAGTGTCGGTAATAGCGCGGTTGCGGTATCTGTTGCTGTCGGTATTTTTTCTGTTGTTTGGGTTATACGACGGTGCATTGGCCAAAGCCAGCACTTCACCGTTGTGTACATCCACCACCACCACAGAGCCTGAGGTCGCGCCAAACTGCATCACCGCCTTTTTCAGTTCACGATAGGCCACAGCCTGAATACGCTGGTCGATACTCAATTGAATATTATTGGACGCCTGACCGTCGGTTTGAGACAACACTTCAATTTCACGGCCCTTGGCATCTTTACGCACGGTTTTCAGTGCAGGCTTGCCGGTTAACACGTCGTTAAACTGACGTTCAATGCCTTCCATGCCCTGATCGTCCACATTGGTAAAACCTAGCAAGTGAGCCGTCACTTCACCGGCCGGATAATAACGACGTGATTCCTGCACAAAAGCAATACCAGGAATTTTCAGCTGTTTGATGTAATCCACAGTGGCAGGACTGGCCTGACGCTGCAGATAAACAAAACGTTTGGAATCGTCACCACCAATTTTATCCGACAACTGCTGTGGACTGATTTGCAGCATATCCGCCAGCGCATGCCAACGGCGTTCATCGATTTTATGTCTGTTGCGGATCACCAGTTGCGGATCGGCCCAAATGGACTGGACCGGCACGCTGACCGCCAGTTCTTCGCCATTGCGGTCTAAAATCATGCCACGCATCGCAGCGTCAGATTTCACCCTCAGAGTGCGCATATCGCCCTGTTCCAGCAGCATTTCAGGCTCTAACACCTGCAAATAAGCAGCACGGATAATCAGACCGCTGAACACCGCAAATAAGGAGATAATTACAAAAGCAAAACGCCAACTGATGACAGTCGGCTGTTGATTCTTTTTTGCCTGCTTTTTAGGTGCTGCCGGTTTTTTTATCATGGTTCCTGCACCACCACATCTTGCGGGCCGCTGGGCCTGACCATATTCAGTTTGGTCGCTGCCAGCTCTTCCACCCTGCTGTGTTCAGACAAGGCGCGTTGCTCCAGCAATAAATTGCGCCACTCCATTTCCAGGGTGTCGCGTTGTTGCAAAATTTTATCTTCATACATCGTCAGTTGGCGGTTCATATGAGTGAACTCGACGACCGCCAAAGCAGAACCTAAACAGCATAAGATCAACACCAGCAGAAATTTATGCTGCCAGATGTCGCTTACAATCAGACGGTTCAGTTTAATGGCGCTCATGCGGTTTTCTCCGCTATACGTAATACAGCACTGCGGGCTCTGACGTTATTTTCCAGTTCAGCCTCTGACGGCATAATGGCTTTGCCAATCAGTTTTAGCGGGGTATACAGGTTCAGTTGATCCTGGGTTAAAGGCAAACCTTTAGGAATAGCTGCACCTTTGCTTTTTAAACGCATAAACTGTTTGACCATCCGATCTTCCAGCGAATGGAAGCTGATCACTGTTAAACGGCCACCAGGTTTTAATACCTGCACAGCAGCGTCCAGTGCAGTTTTGATCTGATCCAGTTCACTGTTGATATAAATACGGATGCCCTGAAAGCTGCGGGTGGCAGGATGCTTTTTCTCTTTATGGCTTTTGGGCACCACTGTACTGATTAAGCTGGCCAGTTGTGCTGTGCGGGTCAGTGGTTGCTCACTGCGGCTGTCGACTATGGCATTGGCTATACGCCAGGCTGACTTTTCTTCGCCGTATTCACGAAGCACAAAAGTAATGTCTTCCACATCAGCTTTGGCCAACCAATCGGCGGCAGAAATACCAGATGTTGGATCCATCCGCATATCCAGCGGACCATCACGCATAAAGCTAAAGCCCCGCTCAGCATCATCCAGCTGAGGCGAAGACACCCCCAAATCCAGCAAAATACCATCCACTTTGCCGGAAATACCTTTATCTTCAGCGATTTGGGCCAAGGCGGCAAAAGGACTATGGGTAATAGAAAAACGTGGGTCGGACAGTAAAGGCGCTGCAGCTGCAATAGCAGCAGGATCGCGGTCAATGGCGTATAAACGGCCTTGTTCGCTTAATTTAGATAAAATCACTCTGCTGTGACCACCACGGCCAAAAGTACCGTCGAGATAAATCCCGTCGGGTTTGATGGCTAATCCGTCTATGGTCTCAGCCAATAGCACGGAGATGTGGGCGCTTTGCTCCATCAGAGTACAAAATCCTGCAGCCGTTCGGAGATCTCAGCATCAGCAGACATATCACGTTCAATTGCCATATCTTCGGCAACACGTTTATTCCATGTCTCTTCGTCCCAGATCTCGAATTTATTAAGTTGTCCGACTAAGCGGATGTTTTTTGTCAGACTGGCATGGCTTCTCAGTGGCGCAGGTAATAGAATGCGCCCGCTTTTATCCATGTCGCAATCCGACGCATGGCCTATCAGTAAACGTTTAAAGCGCAACTCTTGTGGGTTCTGGTTAGATAAACGCTGCAGTTGTTCTGCAACTTCTTCCCATTCAGGCAATGGGTACAGCAGCAAACAAGGATCTTTGGTGTGGATAGTACAGACCATGGCCCCTTCGGCATCAGCAAATAAGGTATCGCGGTAACGCGTTGGCAGCGCTAACCGACCCTTATCATCCAATGTTAAAGAAAACGAACCACGGAACATGTTAATCCCACTTTATTCTTGTTTGATCCTGATATTTGATCCACAAATACCCACAATTTCCCACTGATGTACAGTTTAGGGCTGCAGAAGAAAGCTTGTCAAGGTGAAAACCCCTTTGTTTGATCAGGATAGATCCAGTAAAAACAAGGCTTAGCGCGAAGATCCTGATTTCTGTGGGAAAAAGTGGAAGAAAAAAACTTAAAAATAGTTGGAAATAATTTATTTAGTTACGCATAACCTAATCCTGCATACGAACAGTCATCAGCATGCGACTAAGATGCAGTCACCAAAGTGATAACATCTATTTTTGCTCTGAAAAAACTGAAATAACCTTATGATTTTCATTAATAAAAAACAGTGGACTGCAAAATTGGATCCACAGAGAGAGCACTAAACGATAAAAATTGCAATAGCTGGCAATGGCCACAACCGGGTCAAAAAAGTGACCTTAATCACTCACAACTTAAGAAGAAACCCAATAAATAAACGGCACAGAAAGTAAGCAAGCACTCACAACAAGCAATAAAAAAAGCCCTGACTCTGGTTGCAGAGTCAGGGCTAAAAACAGGAAGTTCAGCGACGGACTGCCGAAGCAGGTCGGGCTAACTGAAATATATCACCCGCAACCCTGCTGTAACCTGAACCACCAATACGACTGATTAAATCCATTTTATCGGGATCAGGCATGCCATTGGCGTCCAACATCGCAGGATTGATGTACAAACACAGCACTTGTGCAAAAATCACTTCACAGCTCGGGTTTTCCGGCGGATAAGGTTGTAACTTCGCCAGGCGGCATTCAAGCGCCACAGGAGCTAAAGCGACCCGGGGTACCTTAATCTGGCTGGATGGCGCCTGTTCCAGCCGGGCCAGATCAAATTCACTTTGATCGGCAGGCACAGCCGCTGCGCTGATATTCATTTCATTGGCCAGCGCATGAGGCACCAGATTGACGACAAAATCATGGGTGGCTTCAATATTGACGCTGGTGTCTTTACGACTGCCATCGGCTTTATGCTGAGTGGAGATCATCAAGGTCGGCGGCTGGTCTGTGACCATCTGAAAAAAGCTAAAGGGCGCCAGATTCACAACACCATCTGAAGACAAACTCGACACCCAGGCTATAGGGCGGGGAGTAATAGTGCTGGTTAATAATTTATAAGCCGCTGAAGGGTCCAGCTGCTGCAGATCAATCCACATTAATAACGACTCCAAAAAGACAATGCCAGTCCCAATACAGCAGCGCCTGCTATTACCCGCATCACATCCTGTTTAGCCACAAACAACGCCAACGCAGCCAACACAGTGATAAGCCCGGCCTGCCAATCAAAAGGGGCCACAAAACCCGCAGGCCATAACACATGGTAAGCAAAAAACAGCGCTAAATTGACAATAACCCCAACCACTGCAGCACTGATGGCGGTTAATGGTGCTGTCAGCTGCAACTTACCTTGAGTGGACTCCACCAGCGGACCACCAGCCAGAATAAAAATAAAGGAAGGCAAAAAGGTAAACCAGGTCACCAGCAAGGCAGCAGTGAGACCAGCCAACAACATCAGTTCAGGTCCAAAGCTGGCTTGCACATAAGCCCCGACAAAAGCGACAAAAACCACCACCATAATCAGCGGACCAGGTGTGGTTTCGCCCAATGCCAGACCATCCATCATTTGTCCCGGCGTTAACCAGCCAAATTTATCGACAGCGCCCTGATAGACATAAGGCAACACCGCATAAGCGCCACCAAAAGTTAATAACGCGGCTTTGGTAAAAAACCAGCTCATTTGGGTCAGTTGATGCTGCCAGCCCAGACTCAGTGTCAGCACTGCCATAGGCAGAGCCCAAAGCAGCACACCACAGCAAAACACCAGACTAAAACGGCTCCAGCGAAATAAGGCATGAGCAGGGGTTGGCGTGCTGTCGTCAATCAAAGCCGGGCCATAACTTTTCTGTGCACTTGAGTGTGCACTGCCGGAAAAAGCCGCTGGCACGAATTGACTGCCGATAAAACCAATAATGGCGGCAGACAATACAATCAGCGGAAAGGGCAACTTTAACGCAAAAATAGCGACAAAAGCTGCAGTAGCTATAGCCCAGAGCAGCGGATGTTTCATCACCCGCCCACCTATACGCCAGGCCGCATGCAGCACTATGGCCGCTATCGCAGGTTTAATGCCATAAAAAATGCCCGCCACCCAGGGATGTTCGCCATACACCAGATAAGCCCAGGACAGCAGCACCAATAACAACAACGATGGCAGAATAAACAGCAGACCCGCAATAATCCCACCTACAGTGCGGTGCATCAGCCAGCCCAGATAAGTCGCCAGTTGCTGTGCCTCAGGCCCGGGCAACAACATACAATAATTCAGCGCATGCAAAAACCGCCCTTCACTGATCCAGCGGCGTTTTTCCACCAACTCAGTATGCATAATAGCAATCTGCCCTGCCGGCCCACCAAAGCTGATACAGCCCAGCTTTAACCAAAACCAGAAAGCCTGCCAGAAGGGGATGGA
>CAMLSF010000007.1 GCA_946482615.1 uncultured Chromatiaceae bacterium
TTTTTATTCGCTGCCATCCATGGCGCTCACCCTGCGGGCCATCGTCGCGATGCTCCAATGTTCAAAAACATTCCTGATGTTTTTGTATTCGCTGCCATCCATGGCGCTCCCCCTGCGGGCCATCGTCGCGATGCTCAGGTGTTCAACAGTTTTGTTGCTTTGCTGTTTAACGGCTTGTGAACCTGCACTTGAACAGATGTCTGAGCAGCAATTAATGGATAAAGCTGCGCAAGGTCATGGTGTTGCGGCCCTTATACTGGCGAAAAAACGTGAAACCCAGGGAGACTATCCGGCTGCCCTAAACTGGTATCAAAAGGCTGTGGACGCAGGGCAAGTCAATGAGCTCGCGGCTATGCTCCGGTTAAAACAGCGTCAGGATGGCTTTTTAGCCGCTGCCAGTTATCTGGAGCAGTACCTGCAGCAACAGCAAAGCTTAAATGCATCAGAGGCCGATTTAGCCGCCCATTATGGCCTTTGGCAGTATGTTCAGAAGCCCGTGAAGGTCAGCACTGAGTTAGCTTCATCCTGCAGCCTGACGTTGCAGCCTGTAGTGCAGTCAGAAGCCGGTAGTCGTCAGTTACAGCTGTTACAACAAAAGTGGCAACAGGATGCGCAGCTTTCCTCTTTATCTGTCTGTTTTTTGGCTGAGAAACGTGTCAACAGTACAGATTTACAGTGTAGTTATCAGCCAGGGCAGCGGATACAGTGCCAATATCAGGTGCTCATGCCACAGGTTGCTGAAGGGCGTTTTAGCCAATTATTAGTGGTGGCGGGGGAAGGTAACGCCAACTACAACAATGGCATAGTTCAGCTGGCGGAAAGCAGTTCCTTTGAAGTCTTCAGACACGAGTTTGCCCACATCCTGGGCTTTATCGATGAGTACAGTTTAAGTGCGCCAGTCGCGCAAGCCGAATGCAGCAGCAATAAGATCCGTCCCAATTTGCTGACGGACAAAACCCAACTTGAGCTCTACCTGAAGCATTGGCGGCTGCAGCAGCAAGATGTTCAGTTGCAACCTGTCGATAGTTGTCATAAGGCCGGAAAACAGGCTTACGCACCGGTAAAAACCATGAGCTTTATGCGCTCACATGAAGCTGAAGTGCCAGATTTATATCTTGAATTAATGCGGAAGGTATTGGCACAACCAGAGCAGATCATGCCGGTGCAGTATTTTTATGCTTATTTAGCCAGACAACAGCAAGACTGGAAAAGTTGGTGGCTATTAATGCAGCAGGCCGCCAGGCAAGGTTATCCCGATGCTAAACAAGCTTTGCAGGAAGCTAAAGTTATTCCGACAGCTCCGTAAGCTCGCGGCTTAATAAATCGGCATCGCCCAAATTTAACTCAAGCAAACGACGTAAATGACTGGCAGAATCGATATCAATTTTGTCGCAGCGTACCCCGACACAAGAGCCATTTAAATGCGCTACTGTGACATCCATAAATAAATCCACACCAGATTCATTCAGTTGAAACTGCAACTGAAAGTGTTGGCCTGCCTGTAGCTCTGAAGCCGCTTCTAACTTCAATAAAGCCCCTTTAAGCGACAAGTCCTGCAATTGGCCGCTGTAGACAGTGTCTGCATTTTTCAGTTGTACCGGACCAGAAAATAACACCCGGCTAAAACGTCTGTTGTCCATACCAAATCCTTCAGTTCATTGCATTGAGCATAGTTGTTTCCGGCATGAAAAGACAGGGCAGGCAGCTAAATTTAACTGCCTGCACAAGGAGTTATATTAACTTACTTCTTCACCTGCCGCTTGGCGGTCGGCGTGATAGGACGATCTCACAAATGGGCCTGAAGCGACGTGTTTAAAGCCTAACTCGTAACCTATACGTTTGATTTCATCAAACTCATCCGGTGAGACATAACGTTTGACCGGCAAGTGGTGTTTACTGGGTTGCAGGTATTGGCCTACGGTCAGCATATCCACATTGTGAGCACGTAAGTCGCGCATTACTTCGATGATCTCTTCCGTCGTTTCCCCTAAACCGACCATCAGGCCTGATTTAGTCGAGACTTCAGGATGGGCTTCTTTATAACGGCGCAGCAACTCCAGCGACCACTTATAATCAGCGCCGGGACGGGCCAGTTTGTATAAACGGGGTGCGGTTTCCAGGTTGTGGTTGAATACGTCTGGTGGCGTTTGCGTCAGAATGTCCAGCGCTGCATCCATACGGCCACGGAAATCCGGAACCAGCACTTCAATTTTTATGGCCGGACTTTCACGGCGGATAGAGCTTATACAGTCGGCAAAATGCTGAGCGCCGCCATCACGCAAATCATCGCGGTCTACTGAGGTGATCACCACGTATTTCAGCGCCATATCTTTGATAGTTAATGCCAGTTTTTCCGGCTCTTCTGCGCTTGGAGGTAAAGGACGGCCATGAGCTACATCACAAAACGGACAACGTCTGGTGCAGATGGCGCCTAAAATCATAAAGGTGGCTGTGCCATGGTTAAAGCATTCTGACAGGTTAGGGCAGGAGGCTTCTTCACAGACCGAATGCAAACCATGTTTACGCATAGCGCCTTTGATTTGTTCGATACGGTCTGTGCTGCGTGGCAGCTTGATTTTCAGCCAGTCTGGTTTACGCAACATTTCGTCGCGTTCTGTAGGTAATACTTTGACTGGGATCAGGGCCATTTTTTCGGCATCACGTAACTTGACGCCTGGTTCCATACGAGCTGTTTTGATGGTCATATTACTCACTTAACCCTGTTTTGTGCTCAGTCTGGCTGACCGCCAGTTGAGCCACAAATTGTGACTGCAAAGCCTGTTTTGCTTCATCCACACTTTGTGGACCTGCAATATCTTTGGTTTGGATCATCTGCATACCGGCATAGCCACACGGATTGATCCTGGAAAAAGGTGACAAATCCATATTCACATTTAAAGCCAGACCATGAAAGGTACAGCCTTTTCGCACCCGCAATCCCAGCGAAGCGACTTTTTGTTCCTGTACATAGACACCGGGCGCATCGGCTTTGGCATAAGCGGCAATGCCATAAGGGGCCAAAGCCTGAATGATCACCTGTTCAATTAAAGTGACCAGCTCACGCACACCCAGCTTACGCCTTTTAATATCCAGCAATACATAAGCGACCAGTTGGCCAGGGCCGTGATAGGTCACCTGACCGCCTCTGTCGACCTGCACTACAGGAATATCGCCTGGCATCAGCAGATGTTCTGCTTTACCGGCCTGACCCTGAGTAAATACCGGGTCATGTTCAACAAACCACAGCTGGTCCGGGCTTTCTGCAGTCCGCTCATCTGTGTATTTTTGCATGGCCTGCCATACCTGAACATAAGGCTGGCGCCCTAAATCCCGTATCACTAAGCCTTGGGAATCAACCACAACGAACTCCGGTTCAGTTGAAAGTGGCGCATTATACCTGCACCGCCACTAAAAAGGGCAGTGCCACTCGTCAGATCACATAACGAACCAGTTCTAAACGGCCAAGTTCTGTGTACAGCAGTTCCATATGTTCTTTACTGGTGACTGTGACTGCAACACTAACCGAATGATAATTGCCTTTGCTGCTTGGCCGTACCTGTGGGTTGTAGTCGTCGGCTTTGGCATGTTGTTGCAGCACCACTACTATATGATCCACCAGTTCAGGCACTGCGACGCCCAACACTTTAAAGTTTACAGAGCATGGAAACTCTAAAAATTCATCAAAGCGGGTGTTTTTTACTTCAATTGTCATGATGTTCTGCTCACAAAAATAATCTTCGTTTATTCTAACAAAAAGTCCCGGCTTTGCCGGGACTGTTTTTATCTCAGGCTATGTTTCCATACCCAAAGTAATTGGAGTTGCAGGGAGGCGACAAGTGCGTGAGGCCCCAGGAGCATAGTGTCCTATGTGACTGGGGCGAGAGCACGCAGTCAACAAAGCTGCAGCTTCAAGTACAAAGGGTATACTTATTGGAAGCGCATCTTCACCATATCGATTAAGCGGCTGAATAAGCCAGCCTGCTCGATATCTTCCAGCGCTACTAAAGGAAATTCAGCGATATCTTTATCACCTAACTTCAGGTAAACAGTGCCCAGTACCTGACCCTTAGATATGGGGGCGATCAGTTCCTGATTCAATTTAAAGTCGGCTTTTAAATCTTTACGCTGATTCCGCTGTAAGGTAATAGGGGTTTCAGCCAATACGCCTAAAGTAATGATTTCTTTAGTGCCTTGCCATACACGTTGTTCTGCAAATTTTTCACCTGCTTTATAAGGAGAAAAAGTTTCGAAAAAACGAAAGCCGTAAGTCAGTAACTTTTTGTTTTCTGCTTCACGGATTTTGGCGCTTTCTGTGCCCATGACTACGGAAATTAACCGCATATCGTCTTTGGTTGCCGAAGTGATCAGGCTGTAGCCCGCTTCTGAGGTGTGGCCTGTTTTGATGCCATCCACATTCAGGCTTTTGTCCCACAATAAACCGTTGCGGTTGTATTGTTTGATGCCGTTAAATACATACTCTTTTTCTGAGTAAATTTTGTATTCTTCAGGCGTATCCCGGATCAGGGCTACTGATAATTTAGACATATCACGGGCCGTGGTGCGCTGGCTTTCATCCGGCAAACCATGGCTGTTGGCAAAATGGGTGTTGTCCATACCTAAACGCACCGCATGGGCATTCATCAGCTCGACAAAGGCGCCTTCAGTGCCGGCTATATGTTCGGCCATAGCCACACAAGCGTCGTTACCTGACTGAATAATGATGCCGCGGTTTAATTCTTCCACACTGATGGTTTCACCCACCTCGATAAACATTTTGGAAGAGTCTGAATACTGTTTAGCCCAGGCATTTTCAGTGATAGTGACAGGGTCTGATGGTTTGATAGTGCCGTTTTTAATCTCAGTACCAATGATGTAGCTGGTCATCATTTTTGTCAGGCTGGCTGGTGCCAGCGGTTCATCTGCATTACCTTCGGCCAACACTGCACCAGTGTGGTAATCAATCAGGATATAACCTTTGGCATTCACTTCAGGAGGTTGCGGCGTCATCTGTGCCGCTGTCAGTGGGGCTGTTTGTCCGGCTGCTAAAAAACTGGCAACACCAAAGGAGCAAGCAATAAAAATTCTGGAGTACGTATTCATGAGACCTTTCTTATGTTGTTGAGCTGAATTCATCGTTAAACGAAATCAACTGTGGTTTTAACCACAGCTTTTTTTATCTGTAATATAAGCCGATGGATAATCGGCGCTTTTAAAACGTTCCAGCCAGCTGTTTGCTTCGGCCGCTGATGGCATTGGACCTGCCAATAAACGGAAAATTCCATTGCCATCATTAATTTGTGTCGAGACCGACCATTGTTGTTGCAGATCTGAACCTAGTTTCTGCAGTTTGTCTTTGTTACTGCTGGCAACCAGTTGAATAAAGCAGCCGGACACTTTAGACGCTGTTGGTGCTGCAGCTACAGGAGCTGGAGCTACAGAAACAGGCAGAGCTGCCGGAGCTGCAATACTGCCAGGCCTTGGGCCCGCCGGATTGGACGCTATAGTTGTTTCTTCAAACTGATTGCTTCTGCTGCCCAACCCCATGGCATAACTTTCCTGATTGGCCATAGCGGGAGATGCTAACAATTCGACCTGAACACGGGCTGTACCTTTGCCCATCATGCCAATTTTATAAGCGGCAGAATAAGACAGGTCGATCACTCTGTCCTGATGAAAAGGTCCACGATCGTTCACCCGTACTATGGCGGATTTACCGTTGTCGAGGTTGGTGACCCGCACGTAGGAGGGTAAAGGTAAGGTTTTATGCGCTGCCGACATCGCAAAGACATTATAAGTTTCGCCATTGGATGTCAGATGGCCATGAAATTTATGGCCGTACCAGGAGGCAATACCTGTTTCTTTGTATTCCATCAGATCGGTACGGGGAGAATAGTCTACGCCATAAATATTATAAGGCTTATTTCCACCACGGCTTAAGGCTTCAGCACGGGGTTCAGGGTCTGTCATTTCCAGTAAGGTGGGCAGACGGTCCGGATGACTGTCGGTCGCTTGCGAATAACGGCCTTTGTTTGGTTCTTCCCAGCCAGGGCTGGTTTCATTTTGTCTTGATGTTGACTCTGGTGTTTGTGAACAGGACGCCAGCATCAGAGTACAGCATAAAGCGCTTATTTTTTTTATCATGGGTTCTTTCTACTGCTGAGCTAAAAGTCGTTTATGGGTGCTGATTGACATTAGAATACCAAAACCAGCCATCAGTGTAACCATGGATGTCCCGCCGTAGCTAATCAAAGGCAGAGGCACACCTACTACGGGCAACAGCCCGGATACCATACCTATGTTGACGAATACATAAACAAAGAATGTCAGGGTAATGCTGCCTGCCAGTAGCTTACTGAAGTTATCCTGAGCACGGCTTGCGATAATCAAACCACGGGCAATAATGAAGGCATACAAGGCCAGCAAAAATAACACCCCTATCATACCCAGTTCTTCGCTGAAGACAGAGAAGATAAAGTCGGTATGACGTTCTGGTAAAAACTCCAGTTGCGATTGAGTGCCATGCATCCAGCCTTTACCTTCAAAGCCGCCTGAACCTATAGCGATTTTCGACTGAATAATGTGATAACCGGACCCGAGCGGGTCACTCTCCGGATTTAAAAAGGTCAGTACCCGGCGTTTTTGGTAATCATGCATAAAAAACAGCCACATCGTATAAGAGGCTACCGGGATGATCATGGCGATACCTGCGATGATCCGCCAGCTCATACCGCCTAAAAACAACACAAAAACTCCGGCGACAAAAATCAGGATAGAGGTGCCTAAATCTGGTTGTTGCTGTATAAGCACTGTGGGAATAGCACACATCACAAAACCGATAATCAGATGTTTAAACTTCAGTGGCAAAGGGTGAGAAGACACGTACCAGGCAACAGCCATAGGCACGGCCAGTTTCATCACTTCGGAGGGCTGAAATTTCATAAAACCTAAATCCAGCCAGCGTTGTGCTCCTTTACCTATATGACCAAAAGCCAACACCATGATCAGCATCACAGTACCAGCTAAGAACAAGGGCACGGCCCAAAAACTAAAGGTTTGAGGTTTGACCTGAGCCAAAAACAGCATGGCACCAAAAGCAATTAATAAACGAGTGCTATGTGCCGCCATCATGTCCCAGTGCTGACCACTGGCACTGTAGAGTACAAATAAACCAGTGCAGCACAACACTAATAGTCCGGCAAACAGAGGGCCGTCCAAATGCAACTTTGCCAGAATTCCTTTATGGCCAGGTTCTTTTAACACTGTCATGGTTGAGCTCCGGCTGCGCTTTGACGGGTGAACATAAAGAGAGATCCATCATGATGATGTTTGGGCAGTATAGTGTTATGGCGCAGGTTCTTTTGTAAGCTCATGGCTGTGCTCCCGCTGCGCTTTGACGGGTAAAATAATGATCCATCATTTTACGGGCTATAGGACCTGCGTTGGCGCCACCACCACCAGCGTTTTCTAAGGCTACTGTGACCAGAATACTAGGGTTCTCGGCAGGGGCGTAGGCGATAAACATGGCGTTATCCCGATGAATTTCTTTAATGGCATTGGCATCATATTTCTGGTTTGCAGCCATATTAATGACCTGGGCAGTGCCTGATTTACCTGCTGCGCTGTAGCTGATACCTTTAAAGGCGTTAAAACCTGTTCCTCCCTGGACCATAACGGTCTGGCGCATAGCTTCTTTGGCAATGCGCCAGTTATTATGATCTTTGACTTCTATTGCAGTCTGTAATGGCGCAATCAGACTGGTATCCTGAGTTTGGCTGCGGAAATAACGACCCATATGGGGAGTGGGTCTTTGCCCATCATTCACCAGAATGGCGGTGGATAATGCCAGTTGCATAGGTGTCACGCTCCAGTAGCTTTGGCCTATACCTAAAGACACTGTGTCGCCTGGAAACCAGCTTTGTTTGTGTCTGGCTCTTTTCCATTCTTTGGATGGCATCAGGCCAGCGCTTTCTTCCATCACATCTATACCGGTACGGGAACCAAAACCAAATTTTTTCATATAGTCAGAAATCCGGTCGATCCCCAGTTTTACCGCTAAATCATAAAAGTAGGTATCACAGCTTTTGGTAATAGCTGTGTAGACATCCACCCAGCCGTGACCCCATTTCACATGGTCACGGTACGCCCGGCTGTAGTTTGGCAGTTTGTAAAAACCAGGATCCGGAATACGGGTTTGTTCTGTTACAGTGCCGTTTTCTAATCCCAATACCGCCATATGAGGTTTGATAGTGGAAGCAGGAGGGTAGACCCCCTGAGTCACACGATTGACCAAAGGACGATCAGGGGAATTCAGCAGTTCACGGTAGTTTTTACCGCTGATCCCATGCACAAATAAATTCGGGTCATAACTTGGGTTACTGTAAAACGCCAATACAGCGCCATCACGCGGGTCCATGGCCACTATAGCGCCACGGTTGTCGCCAATCAGTTCCTGAGCTTTAAGCTGCAGGCTCATATCTATAGATAAAATTAAATCATCACCTGAGGTGGCGGGCTTAGAGTCCAGAATACGGATCACTCTGCCTCTGTTATTCACTTCGACCTGCTCAAAACCGACCTGACCATGCAGCTGGCTTTCGTAAAAACGTTCCAGACCAATTTTGCCTATATCCCGGCTGGCCGCATAGTTTGCGCTGACACCTTCTTCTTCCAGCTTCGCCAGTTCTTTCGCGTTAATTTTGCCGATATAACCCAAAGCATGAGTAAAGAGTTCACCAAAAGGATAATGCCGGGTTAAACGGGCTTCTAAAGTCACACCAGGTAATCTGTGTTGATTGACCGCAATAATAGCCACTTCCTGCTCGGTCAGATGCTCTTTAATCGCAATGCTGACAAAACGTCTGTGGTACTTCACTTCTTTTAAGAACTCCTGCTGGCGCTCTGGTGTAATGTCGATCAGGCGGGCAATTTCAGCCAGAGTTTCAGGAATGTTTTTCACTTGCTCTGGCACTAACTCCACTGAGTGGATAGGACGGTTTTCTGCTAATAACACGCCGTTACGATCGTAAATTAAACCACGATTGGGCGGCTGGGGAATAAGCTTAATCCGGTTGCCGTCAGCACGGGTCATGTAGTGTTCGTGCATCACCACCTGTAATTTGTACTGATTAAACACCACCACACAAAAACAAATCAGTACCACAGCAAAACCAAACAAAGCCCTTTGATTAAACATCTGGCTTTCGGCTGCAGGATCCTGAATGGCGGTGCGTTTTTTAATCATGGTCAGTTGAGGTGATCACTAAAATGGAATGCTGGATACTGATACTCCCACAAATTCTTGCTTTCGCAAAACCAAAGGCAGACTTTTGGCTAAATACCAGGTTTTTGTTGGTAACAGACTGAATCTGTGAGTTTTTTATCGTCATGATTATTCGCGGTGGTACGGATGATTGGTACTGATGCTCCAGGCCCGGTACAGGCTTTCTGCCAGCACCACACGCACCATAGGGTGGGGCATAGTCAATGCAGAGAGAGACCATTTGCCTTCACTTGCAGCAATACAGGCAGGCGCTAAGCCTTCAGGGCCACCCACCAGTAAACAGACATCACGACCGTCCATCTGCCATTGGGTCAGTTTTTGTGCCAGTTGTGGACTGCTCCAGTTGGCCCCTTCCACCTCCAGCGTAATAATGCGGGCGCCTTTGGGTACAGCGGCCAGCATTTTTTCGCCTTCGGTTTCCAGAATACGTTTAATGTCCGCATTTTTGCCGCGTTTGCCCGCAGGGATCTCAATTAATTCCAGTGGCAAATCACGCGGAAAACGACGGGCATATTCTTCATAAGCCGTAGTGACCCAATCAGGCATTTTTGTGCCGACTGCAATCAGCATTAACTTCATGCCGTTAAACGCTCCAGAGTTTCTCTAACTGGTAAAAGCTGCGGCTTTCTTCCTGCATCACATGGGCAATTACTTCGCCCAAATCGATCAGTACCCACTCACCTGAAGCTTCACCTTCAATGCCTAACACACTGATACCGGCTTTTTTTGCTTCTTTGGCCAGATGATCGGCAATAGAACGGGTATGACGGTTTGAGGTGCCTGAACAGATCACCATGGAGTCTGTCACGTTGGATTTTTCTCTGACATCCAGGCTGACGATATCCTTGGCTTTCATGTCGTCCAGCTTGTCGAGGACGAAGGCTAATAACTCTTGTGCTTGCACTTTTTACTCCGGGGTATAAAAACGCGACATGTTAACACTTTTTGTTGTGATCTTATATGCCGCAGTACAGCCTTTCTGTTTTTATATACTGCAGTACTTCGGCTGGCAGCAACTGACTTAGTTCGGCGGCTGACTGGCTTTTTTCCAGCAAGGTTCTGATCCGGGTTGCGCTCAAATCCAGCGGAGGGTTATCCAGCAGCATAATTTTGCCACAATCGAGTAAATGTAAGTCTTGCAGAGAATTGGTACCGAACTGTTCCAGCAGGGCAGGGCAATCACCATCGGCCGCTGTACTGCCGGGTCTTTGACAGACCACCAGATGCGCCAGCTGCAAAATACTTTGCCACTGATGCCATTGTTTAAAATACGCCAGTGAATCCATACCCATCACAAATAACAAACCACCCCGGGGATGTTGCTCGCGCAGCAAACGCAAACTATCCACTGTGTATGAAGGGCTGTGTTTGTTTAATTCGAGTGGCTGAAGCTGCAGACCCGGCATGTCTTGAATAGCAATTTGCACCATAGCGGCTCTGTGCTCAGCACTAACACCCGGACTGGCGCGATGCGCAGGCAGGTGACAGGGCATCAGTTGCACTTCCCGCACAGCGCAATGGGTTAATACGTATTGAGCACAAGCTAAATGCGCTTTATGGATGGGGTCAAAAGTGCCGCCGAAAACGGCAAAAGCGCGATCAGGGCGTGAAGTCGGCATAACGCTGCTGCAATGAAAATACTTTAGACACAGGGCTGACCAATAAGCTGACCAAATGCGCCAGGGCCAGTTCTGCATTATTTAATGCACCTGATTTAAAAGCCCGGTCAAAGGCCGCCAGTTCCTGCTGCACGTAGCCCAGCCATTTGGCCGGCAAACGTGACACAGCTGTCTGGTACAGAGGTTGACGTTTTGGCCAGATGGCATTTTTTTTGAAAAAATCAGCCAGCGGTTTACCTTGCTGCTGGGCCAGATGCATTTGCATCAGGGTTGTGACCTCTTTTTGCAACTGCCAGGCAATAATCACAGGCTCTGTATCCTGCTGTAATAAACGGTCAAGCCGGTGCAAGGCTTCGTTGCCCTGACCTGCGAGTAAAGCATCGACCAGTTGAAACACCGAAAAATGTGACTGATCGACCAAATGCTGTTCCAAAAGTTCCGCATCCACTGTGCCGCTGACCAGGCTTAAGCCCAGTTTTTCCAGTTCCTGCGCTGCTGCTAGTAAATTACCGGCGCAGTGATGCTGCATTAAGGTAATGGCATCAGGTGTTAAATGCAGTTTAAGTTGCGACGCACGTTGCTGTAACCAACGCTGAAACTGTTGGTCATCCAGCGGATAAAATTGCACCTGCACAGCTTGCTCTGACAGGGTTTTAAACCAGGCTGACTTGGCGTAATCATTGGCATTTTTAGCGGCATGTAATACCAGAATTAAATCCAGATGCAACAAAGAAGGCAGTTGTTTTAATAAGTCGCCGGCACCTGTTGGTAACTTCGCCGGTAGCTCCAGCTCAAAGAGTCTGCGGGGAGAAAATAAAGATAAGTTATTCAGTTCCATCAGAAAGTCGTTCCAGCTGAAACTATTGTCCCAGCTGTAACTTTGTCGCTCTTCAAAACCTTGTTTTTTTGCAGCGGCCCGAATCAAATCCAGGCTTTCCTGCTTTTGCAAAGGTTCTTCACCAAACACCAGATAAACTGGTGCCAGGCTTTTTTGTAACTGTGCAGCAAGCTGATTGCTATACAGTTTTAGCATCAGTGGATCCGGTTTAACTGACGGATAATACGGCTGGCTGCCTGATTTCTCAGTTCCTGTAACAATAAATCCAGCTCTTTGGCTTTGGCCAGCGCCAGATTCGGGTCATCCTGATAGTCACGGGTCAGTTCAAACTGAAACTCCTTCATATCCTGACCCGGCAGCAATAACTGATATTTCACCCGATAAATCAGCTCATATTCTGCCACCTGACCATTAGGGAACAGCGACAAGGTGCGTCGTTCCAGACTATCCTGCTGCAGCATCAGAGCCGGAGCTTTTGGATCCAGCTCTGTCAGCAATTTCACTTCATTACTTTTCAGCTGTTCTGACAACAGGCTGGCCAGTTCAGAATGTTTTTTGGCATCAACAAAAATAGCCGGATAACGCTCCAGCGGCAGGCTACCACGTAAGTGGAAGCCGCAGCTGGTCAGAAGCAGGCTGCTTGCAAGCAGCAGAACTGTCCAAACGGAATGTTTTTTCATTTTATCCTACGGCCAGACTCAGCAGTTTACCCGGCACATAAATCACTTTACGGATAGTGACCCCTTCCAGGAAACGCTGTACGTTTTCTTCAGCATGAGCAAGTTCCAGTACCTGGGCTTCAGTTGCATCAGCGGCTACTGTGACTTTAGCCCGGACTTTACCGTTCACTTGCACCACCACCAGTTTTTCGTCTTCCACCATAGCAGCTGCATCAGCCACTGGCCATGGGCTTTGTTCCAGGGCAGTAGCAAAACCTAACTCTTTCCACAGGTACTGCGACAAGTGAGGGGTGATAGGGTTCAGTAACTGAATTAGGGTCTGAATACCTTCACGTTTCACTTGCTTGTCGGCGTCCGTATCCACCGGCGCTTTTTGTACTTTGTTGGCAAGTTCCATAATGGCGGCCACAGCAGTGTTAAACACGTTGCGACGGCCTATATCGTCTGACACTTTGGCGATGGTTTTATGAATATCGCGGCGCAGGGCTTTTTGGTCTGAGTTTAATTCCACTGATGTCGCCGCTCTTGCGAATAACTCTTTATGATCAGCTGCTAAAGTCCAGATCCGGCGTAAGAAACGGTTCGCGCCTTCTACCGCTGAATCCTGCCATTCCAGAGTTTGTTCCGGTGGTGCAGTAAACATCATAAATAAACGCACTGTGTCGGCACCGTATTGGTCAATCACCAATTGTGGGTCTATACCGTTGTTTTTCGACTTGGACATTTTGCTCATGCCAGCCGACAACACCGGCTTGCCGTCCGTTTTTAAAATTGAAGCGGTAATACGGCCTTTTTCGTCACGTTCAGTGGCGACATCAGCAGGGGAGAACCACTCTTTACCACCGTTTTCGGTTTCACGGTAGAAAGTGTCCGCCAACACCATGCCCTGGCACAATAAACGTTTAAAGGGTTCGTCACACTGCACTAAACCTACGTCACGTAACAGTTTATGGAAAAAGCGTGAGTACAATAAATGCAGTATGGCGTGTTCAATACCACCAATGTACTGATCCACCGGCAGCCAGTAGTTGGCTTTGGCCGGATCCAGCATAGCTTTGTCATGATCCGGGCTGCAGTAACGGGCATAGTACCAGCTCGACTCCATAAAGGTGTCGAAGGTATCGGTTTCGTGGAATGCTGCCTGACCTTTGTAGGTGGTTTTGGCCCAGTCCAGGTCGGCTTTGATAGGCGAGGTCACGCCGTTCATCACGACATCTTCAGGTAAACGTACTGGCAGCATATCTTCCGGCACCGGCACCTGGCTGCCATCTTCCAGCGTCAGCATAGGGATAGGTGAACCCCAGTAACGTTGACGGGATACACCCCAGTCACGTAAACGGTAGTTCACTTTGACCTGACCTACACCCATAGCGCTTAACTTGTCGGCAATAGCTTTAAAGGCAGCAGCAAAATCTAAACCGTTAAATTCTGCAGAATTGACCAGCACACCTTTTTCAGTAAAGGCGGCACTGGTTAAATCGCAGACTGCACTGCTGCCAGCTTCCGGCTCAACCACTTGTTTTATCGCTAAACCGTATTTAGTGGCAAATTCATAATCGCGCTGATCATGACCAGGTACGGCCATCACAGCACCTGAGCCGTAATGCATCAACACAAAGTTAGCCACCCAGACCGGTACCTGTTCACCAGTTAAAGGGTGAATAGCAAACAAACCTGTTGGCGCACCTTTTTTCTCCATGGTCGCCATGTCGGCTTCGGCCATTTTGCCGCCTTTGCACTCGTCAATAAATGCCTGTAATTCAGCATTATTGACGGCAGCTTGTTGGGCTAATGGATGCTGAGCTGCTACTGCTACATAAGTCACGCCATATAAAGTGTCCGGACGTGTGGTGTAGACCGACATCGTCTGATCGGAACCTGCCACTTTAAACTCGATCTCTACGCCTTCTGAGCGGCCGATCCAGTTTTTCTGCATGGTTTTGACTTGCTCAGGCCAGTCGTCTAACTGGTCTAAGTCTTGTAATAATTCTTCGGCGTAATCTGTGATTTTAATAAACCACTGTGCCAGATCACGCTGCTCGACCAGGGCACCTGAACGCCAACCACGACCATCTATGACCTGTTCATTCGCCAGTACGCATTGATCCACAGGATCCCAGTTCACAGTGGCCATTTTTTTGTAGACCAGGCCTTTTTCAAACAGCTTGGTAAAGAACCACTGTTCCCACTTGTAGTATTCAGGCTTACAGGTCGCGACTTCGCGGTCCCAGTCGTAACCAAAACCTAAGCGTTTCAGCTGGCCTTTCATGTAGTCGATATTGGCGTAGGTCCATTTGGCTGGTGCTGTTTTATTGGCAATAGCAGCGTTTTCTGCCGGTAAACCAAAAGCATCCCATCCCATAGGTTGCAGCACGTTTTTGCCCTGCATCCGCTGGAAGCGGCTGATCACATCACCTATGGTGTAGTTACGCACATGGCCCATATGTAAACGGCCACTTGGGTACGGGAACATGGAGAGACAGTAGTATTTTTCTTTCGAAGCATCTTCTACTACTTTAAAGGCCTTTGTTTGTTCCCATTCCTGTTGCAGCTGCTGTTCAATCAACTGCGGATTATATTGTTCGTGCATTAAAAACCTTCCAACGTGAAGTCAAAACCAGACCGATAAAACCGGCGGAAAAAATTGCCGCTAGCATACCGCAAGCGAGGGGGGCGCAACAACAGGAACTCTGCGGAATATCACTTAGTGCGCAGCATAAAATAGCTCGCAGCACAAAAAGCCCGCAGCAGATACTTTCGCCTGGGTTAGGGTGTTGTGCCGGAAGGCAAAGCTTGTAGCACTTTGCCAACCAATTGATCCAACTCGTCACCATTGCCAATCCAGCGCGCCACCATCAGCAGATCGTTATCTTTGTCGATGTAAATAATATTGCGGCCTGCACCCTGAAAAGTGATGGCTGTTGCAGGAGCGCTTGGCAAAGCTTTTCGGCCTGGGTTTAAAAACCAGTTGGCAAAACCGTATTCAGGGTTGGCAGAGCCGCCTGTGCTGGCCATTTTGATCCACTCTTTGCTGACCAGTTGTTTGTCCTGCCACTTGCCATGGCGTAAAAACAGATAACCAAAACGGGCTAAATCCCAGGCGTTGATGAACATGCCGCCGCCCCAATGTCCACCTCCTGACACAGACTGTATCTTCTGGCCATCCAGCTCAATCCAGCTGTTGTCATAACCATACCAGCGCCAGGTGGATGAAGCGCCTATAGGGGTCATGATCTGTTCGTTCAGCACCTGGGGTAAAGGTTTACGCCAGACATACAAAGTGGATAACGCCAGCAGGTTCACCCGCACATCGTTGTATTTGTAATGGCTACCGGGCTTGCGTAACGGCCGTTTTGGCCAGTCGGCCGGTGTTTTGCCTTCAGGTCTGTCTGCCCAGTCGGGTTTGCCCCATAAGGTGCCTTGCCAGTCACTGGTTTGTCGCAGCAGATGATCCCAGCGGATTTGGCTGTTGTGTTCGCCCTGATACAAATCGACATCATCTGGCATATAGCCATCGACTTTGTCCTGCAGGTTATCAATTAAACCTTGTTGCCAGGCAAGGCCTGTTACCGTAGTTAAAAAGGTTTTGGTGATGCTGTGGGTCATATCCACAGCTTCTGTATCACCCCAGCGGGCTATCACCATACCTTTGTAAATAATGATGCCGTTGGCAGGCGCCCGGGTTTTCATTGGGCCAATGATCTGATCATAAGGTTCTTTGGCACCAAAAGTAGTGGCCTGCACCAGGGCCTGATCCGGGTCTGCTTTGTTTTCAGCTTTGATGGCGTAATCGACCGCTTGTTGCAACAGGGCGGCGTCCACCTTTAATTCGGCGGCAGGTTTTTGCTGCCACTGGCCTGCAGGTGGAAAGTACTCCGCGGCGCTGCTGGTGCTCACTATCAGTGTCAAAGCAGTAACGGCAAAATAAAGTTTCATCAATAACCCCTTTTGTTGTTCTGTTTGCAGACTGAGCTTCAGAGCAAAAAGCCGCAAGAGTTTCTGCGATTAAAATGCCCTGGCTCAGGTTGAAAACTCAGCCGGTTGAATTTGGCTGGCTATACTGAAGAAAAGCAGTAAGGAGGATTTATGTCCGAATTTAAAGATAAATATCAGAACTGGCTCAATGAGTTAGCAGCTATGTTCAAAGAAGGACGGCGCCAGCAACTGGATAATCTGGTCAGTTTTGCCGATACAGTCAAAGCTTATGTCAAAGCAGGCAAAGAGCTGACCGCTTATGAAACTCAGCTTTTTATCGAAACCTTTAAACGTCAGGCCACTGAAGCAGAACAGGCCCCCTCCCTCTGGCCTGAAACCTTATGGTATGAGCTTTCGCTTATTACCGACAAAACCCAAATTGAATGGCAGGAATTGCTGCAGGATTTGGAGCATCAGGGAACCTATCAACAAGGCGAAGAAGTCGGCATGGGCTTGTACCAATGCCAGCAATGTCAGCAACAGCAGGCTTTTTACCATCCGGGCGAATTAGGCGCTTGTGTTTATTGTGGTGGCAGCCACTTTAGCCGTCATGGCCTTCCGTTTTAAAACCTTCATTTTATTCAATGATTTGTTAAGATGACGGCCATTACTCTTCTTTCATTTTTTCAGACAGAGCAGGTTGCATGACGCACAACAGCCATAAATATGCTTTAAGCGCCGAACACTTAGGCCCACAATTAGATAAAAACCTGATCCAGCAAGCGCTGGATGTCACTGGTTTATCCAGCACTTTTATTGGCCAGGACAGAGCAAAGGCAGCATTAAATTTTGCCATCGGCATGGATATGCCGGGTTATAACCTCTATGTGATGGGCGAGCCGGCGTTAGGCCGTTACACCTTAGTGCAGGATATTTTGCAGCAAGCGGCCAGCGAAAAAGCCACACCGGATGACTGGTGTTATATCAATAACTTTGACGATGAACGTATTCCGGGCACCTTACGTTTAGTGCCGGGTGAAGGCAAAGTGCTGGTGAAAAAGGTTGAAGCCTTAATAGACGAGTTGCTTGATACCTTCCCGGCAGCTTTTGACAACCCGGGTTATCAGCGCAAGAAAAAGGCTATTCATCAGGCCTTTGATGACAAATACGAAGCCGCTATTGCTTTGGTGGAACGTAAAGCCTTAGAGCAACAAGTGGTGCTTTATGAAGAAAATGGCGCTGTCAGTTTTTCACCTGTGGTCGATGGTAAAGCGCTGGATGACAACGAGTTTGCCAATTTGTCGGAAGACAAAAGGCAGTTTTTCTATGACTTAGTCTCTGAGCTTGAAACCATACTGAACGAGCAGTTGCTGGAATTACCTCAGTGGAAACGTGAGCTGTCGGAAAACCTGAGGGCTTTACGTCGTGAGACTATTGAACAAGCCATTAAGCCATTGCTGAAGCAATTGGAACACGACTATTCAGGTGAGCTGGGGGTGTTGCGTTATCTGCGTGAAATGAAACCTGCCCTGGTCAAAGCTATGCTGGAACTGCTGCCGGAAGAAGCCGAAAGCGATAAGCTGGAAGAGCTGGATATCCGCAGCATTTTTGTCGGCGATTTTGTGCCTAATGTGCTGATGCATCACGAATTAATGGACGGCGCTCCCATCATTTTTGAACCGAACCCAAGCTACGGCAATTTATTTGGCCGGGTGGAATACAGTTCAATGCAAGGCTCGCTCTACACCAACTACCGTATGATCCGCCCTGGTGCTTTGCATAAAGCCAATGGTGGTTATCTGGTGCTGGATGCCGATCGTTTATTGTCGCAGCCAAGCTTATGGGATGCGCTGAAACTGGCGCTGAAAACCGGCGAAATTCTGATTGATACCTTAAGTGATCATGCAGTCACCAACTCCACCATTATTACACCTAAGGCGATACCGCTCAGCGTTAAAATTGTGCTGCTGGGCTCAAGGGATTTGTATTATCTGGTGCAGGACGTGGACGATGAGTTTAACGAGCTGTTCCGCGTCTTAGCTGACTTTGAGCATTATCTGCCGTTTAACGAGCAGACAGTGCGGTATATGTCGCTGCAAATTCAGGATCAAATTCAGCAAATGGAGATGGAAACCTTGTCCGCCTGCGGTTTAAAGCAGTTGCTGAACTTCAGTTTCCGTCAGGCCGAACATCAGCGCAAACTCTCTGCCCGTTTTGCGGAGGTGCTGGAGCTGGTGCGCGAAGCCTGTTTTTATGCCGCTCAGCATGACTCGGCTGAACTGCGTGCTGAACATGTGCAAATGGCGCTGGAAGGCAAACAGTACCGTACAGGGCGCATCAGTGAATCCTTTTTGGAAGATATTCAGGAAGGCCAGATTTTAATAGACACAGACGACTGGGCCGTGGGCAAAATTAACGGCTTAACAGTACTGGAAATTGGTGATACAGCTTTTGGTACGCCGGCCCGCATCAGTACTACTGTATTCGCTGGATCCACTGGTGTGGTGGATATAGAGCGTGAAGTTGAGCTGGGTAAATCCATTCACTCCAAAGGGGTGATGCTGCTCACAGGTTATCTGGGCGCTAAATATGCGCAGCATTTTCCACTGACCCTGTCGGCCAATATTGCGATGGAGCAATCCTACGGCTTAATAGATGGCGACAGTGCCTCTTTGGCTGAGGTCTGTGCGCTGATTTCAGCTATTGCAGACATTCCTATTACCCAAAGTCTGGCGGTGACAGGTTCTATTAACCAGCATGGTCAGGTGCAGGCTATAGGCGGCGTCAACGAAAAAATTGAAGGTTTCTTCCGTTTGTGTCAGTCCCGTGGTTTAACAGGTAAACAAGGCTGTATTATTCCGGCCAGTAACCAGCTGAATCTGGTGCTGAATGACGAAGTGATCAAAGCGGTAGAGCAGGGCCAGTTCCATATTTATGTGGTCAAAGGTGTAGATGAAGCGCTGGAACTTTTGATGGATATGCCGGCCGGTGAGCGCAACAGCAAAGGCCAGTATCCAAAACGTACCATCAATTATCTGGCGCTGCGTCGTCTGGAAGAGATAGCCGAGATTGTCAACGGCTCTTCTGACAGTTAACTAAAAATGGGGTCAGGCCTTGGATTTTGAATTGAAATTCAAAATCCAAGGCCTGACCCCGGTCTATTTTTGCGAGAGAATGTAAGTGAAAGCTTTTAACTGGATTTTATTCGACGCCGACGAAACCTTGTTTCATTTTGATGCTTATGCAGGTTTGCAGTTGCTGTTTAAGGGCTATGGCGTGGACTTTTCACAAGCTCACTATGACCAGTATCAGGCGTTAAATCAGCCACTCTGGTTGCAGTATCAAAGTGGTGAAATCAGTGCAAAACACTTGCAGGAACAACGGTTTAGTTATTGGGGTGAACAATTAAATGTCGCGCCTGCAGTACTGAATGCAGGTTTCTTACAGGCGATGGCCGAAGTTTGTACCCCTTTGCCTGGTGCTGTCAGTTTACTTAATGCGCTTAAGGGCAAAGCTAAATTAGGCATTATCACCAACGGTTTTACTGACTTACAACAAATCCGGTTAGAGCGTACCGGCTTACATAACCACTTTGATATTCTGGTGATTTCTGAACAGGTTGGAGTGGCGAAACCTCATCCGCAGATTTTTTCTCATGCCAAAGAGCTGATGGGAAAGCCGGATCCAGAGACTGTGCTGATGGTAGGGGATAACCCGATAGCGGATATCAAAGGCGGTAAAGAGGCAGGTTTTTATACCTGCTGGCTGAATCGTTTTGGTGCGACTTTGCCCACAGGTATTACAGCGGATTTGGAAGTGCAGTCCTTGGCCCGGCTGGAAGCTGCACTTTGCGCTTTTTTTGCTGATTAGAACATAGATCTGAGTTTATCGCTGAACCATAAAGCCGCAACAAATGCCGGTGTTGCTACCAGTTGCAGCAGCCAGAGCCCAGCCTTTTGTGCTTTATTCAGTGGGCCAAAACGCTGGATCAGTGTAAAAAGACTAACCAGCGCCAGCAGGTAGCAGGTCAGTGGCAAAAACCAGCCCTTGCTATAACTGCAAGCCATGGTAAAGGCAAGAGTTGCAGCTATAGTGGCGGCAAGATGCAATTGGGTTGAAGCTGTTATTGATTTCATATCTGAATCCTTTGTTTTTGTTGCACTAACCAGAGTTAAAACAAAGACACTACAACAGCTCAAACTGTGACAAAATTTTTTAAATAATTTTCAAAATGGGGCAGCATCCCTGCCAGACGCCCCGAAACTCCTGAATTTTATACTCTTGTATCCAATGCTTCTTTTCAGGCCGTAATATTTACGGCTGAGCCGGACTGAGAAGTTACTTTGGCCATGCCACCATAAGTCTCCATCAACTGCTGCATAGTGCGGCTGAGTAACTTACTGATGCTTTCACTGCTGTCTGAGCTGGTGCTGACCTGACTGGCTAAAGACGAAGATTCAGTCCGCTGACTCTCTCTGAAACTTCTGGCTTCCTGCATCGTCACTTTGCCATCACCGTCCGCGTCGGCCGTATCAAAGTTGTCGATCAAGGATTGTATATTGGCAGCCATTTCTGAGTCTGCCTGGTCAGTTGATTCCAACAGTGCTGTCAGCTCTTCAGCTGTGATGCCATTGTCTGGTTTAGGGCCTGCCATAGCTCCGGGAGGCGGTGGCATGTTGCTACCGTCATCCGTACTTTGTTTGTACGCCATAGCCTCCTGCATTGTCACTTTGTCATCACCGTCTGTATCCGCAGTATCAAAGTTGTCCAACAAAGATTGCAGACCTTCAGTGGACTTTTCATCCTCCTGTTCCAGCTCCTCCAGCATTGCTGTCAGTTCGTCTTTTGACTTGCCACTGTCCTCTGGCGGTGCTGGTCTTTTCCCCATAGTGCCCTGAGCGCTGTACAGCAGGTTGCTAAAGTTATCGCTGAACTCTGTACTGGTCAGTTGACCGTCACCATCTGAATCCAAAGCGCTAAACAGCTCTTCGCTTTTTGTGCTGGCATCGTCGTTTTGCAGGCCACTTAACAAGCTTGAGAAATCGCTTTGTTCTAAATAGCCTTTATTTTCACTGTCTAATTTACCGAATAAATGATCCGCAGCTTCAGTCAGTTGTTCCTTACTGAGTTGCGGCCTGGTGGCGTACCCCATGCTGTATGCACTTTGGGTAGAGAATTGAATGCTCATTCATGCTCTCCATCAAACACGATCGGAATTGATCGCCCCAATACGGCTGCAAAGGGCCGACCAAAACAGGTTTAGATTTGTGTTTTCCTGGTAAAGTTGAGTAAGGAAAGGTTGATCAATGTATGTAAACAGCCCTAATGATTTCGCAAAAGCTATAAAAACTCTGGTGAGCGCGACAGATTTTTGTCGCATGTCAGACAGACGGCAAAGTTTTGCCTGTCTTTTCGCCGCTCTGCAAGTCTGAGTGCATTTTGCGGCTAAGCTCTGTACTATCAGCTTTTTAGCATAAAATTGAATCGCAACAACAGACACTATGTGGCTGCGAAAGAATGGAGTAACGCATGCGTCAAATCTCTGTATTACTGCTGATCAGCCTTTGTCTGAGTGGTTGCCAGCAAGCTTACTACGCCACTATGGAAAAGTTTGGCGTAGAAAAACGGGAAATTTTGGTGGATAGGGTCAAAGATGCCCGTGATGCTCAGCTGGAAGGACAACAACAATTTAAAGACGCTTTGGATGAACTCAGTCAGCTGTTGAAGTTTCATGGCAGTGATTTGCAGCTGAAATACGAAGAGCTGGATGCTGAGTATCAGCAAAGCGTCAAAGCCGCACAACTGGTCAGCAGCCGTATTAATAAAGTGGAATCTGTCGCTGATGCGTTGTTTGATGAATGGCGCGACGAGCTGGAACAATACCAGAACGCCAGTTTAAAAGCACAAAGTAAACAGAAGCTGGTCACTACAGAAAAGCAGTTTGATCTGCTGCTGAAAAAGATGCGTTCTGCTGAAAAGAAAATGCAGCCAGTACTGAAAATCATGCACGATAATGTACTGTTTTTAAAACATAACCTAAATGCCAAAGCCATTGGCTCTATTCAAACTGATTTTGCCGGTTTACAGCAGGATGTCAGCAGCTTGATCAGTGAAATGAACAAAGCCATCGCAGATTCAAATAAGTTTATTGCACAGATGCAGGCGGAGTAACTGCGCTTGTGAAAAGCAAAACGCCGATCAGTTGATCGGCGCTTGTTGTGTATGGGTTGGGGCTGTGACTTGAGCTGGTTTTAATAATTCCAGCTGAGCTTTGGCTTGCTGCTCTTCATCTTTTTGCTTAATCCGTACTAAAGATGCGTAAAACTGCGCTGCAGTAAAAGATTGAGTGGATTGGATCAGATCACTGACATCAGCTGTACTTTGCTGCAGCATCTGTTTAAAAATCTCCAGATGGCCATTTTTCTGCAATAAAGGTGCTAAGTTGGTTTCTTCAGCGCCATCTCTGATGGTGTAGTACTTCAGCAATAACTCAGCTCTGGCCGCTAAAGTCAAAACTGGCGCATCCGCAGCACTGGCTGGACTGGCAGTTGTTTGTTTTTGTGCAGTTTGGACTGGCGTTTTTTCTGGCTTCACTTCAGTTTGGGTCAGGGAATTAAATAAAAAAGCGGAGACAATTAAACCACTAAACAAACCCCAGAAATAACTTAATAATGGTGTGGGCTTATACATAACAACCTGTCCGGATACGGCATAACAACAAAAGAGTGGCGTGATTATAACTTCCTAAGCTGGTATGCATGCAAACTTTTATCTGTTTTTCCTGTAGTAAACACAGAATAACGCCGGATATCAGTGGATATCCGGCCTGTGCTTCAACTTTGTGGTTTTAAGTCAATTTGTATATGACCAGGCACTATATCCAAACGGACCTGATGAGCGCTGCTGTTGTCTTTGAGTCCATCCAGATACTGCCAGTATCCCCTGGTTTTTTCATCTTTACTGAAAGTTAAACCAAAGACCAGTCCATTGCCCTGATGCAGGTAGCTTACCGCCTCACTGGCGCCTTTATTGTCGGTCAGTTCAAAAGTAATAAAGTCTTTCAGGCGGGTATTGGCACTAAAAACTCCGGACATTACAGGCCGCGGATGATAGCCGTACTCGGCACCTGTGGTTTTTACTTTATCCGGGTGAGGCAGGAATTGCTGGTTCTGAACATCGTACTTATCTCCTCCCTGCAGATAACTCACACGAATATTTTCCATCTGAAATCCCAGAGGGTTACTGATCTTTTTAGCCTGACGTAAATCAATTACAGTCACACCACCTGAACCTAACGCCTGAAATTGCCGGGTTTTGGCCTGATAAAACAGGGCTGAATCTTCGTCGACTCCAAAACCCAGAGCCGAACCTGAGCTTTGCTCTGCCACTGCAACAATCAAACGACCAAAACGGGCTCTGCGGTCAAAGTGTTGATCAATCACACCTTCAGGGAAAAAGCCTAAACCCGGCCGTAATTGCAGCGGTTCATCTGAGGTTTCATCAACAACAGCATCGGGTGTTGCAACTGCTCTGGCTAAGGCGGTCCAGGACGAGCCTGAGGCGATCATGGATTCACTCATAATCGCAGCCCCTGCACTGGTCCCTCCGACAATACCGCCCCTCTGATAGAGTTGCCAGACAGCATCCAGTACAGGGCTGTTTTTGCCATCAGGTTTTAAGCTATCCACCAGATGGTTTTGATCGCCACCTAAAAACCAGACTGCTGTAGCTTGCTGTACTTGCGCTGCAAGTTTCTTATCGGCGGCATTGTTCTGCCATAAAGATTCATCTTCTGCGGTGTTTTTGTCATCTTTTACCGCTAAGGGCAGCAGTTGTATCTGCTGTTCTGGTACACCATAAAAAGCTAAATCCTGCTGAAACTGGCGAAAATATTTCACTGGCTGACTGCTGGCTGCAGGGATCACTACGACTCTGGCTTTATCAGCGCCACCTGCACTTTGGATAAACTGTTGGTAGATAACGTTGTTAGAGCTGGCTAAAGCGCCACCTACTATCATCAACTGGCCCCGGGGCTCTGATTTTGCGGATAAAAAAGGGCTGCCAAGGCTCAGACCAAGAGCCAGCAGGTAAGGTCTTTTCATCGGGTGACACTCCGTTTTTTGCTTTATTGACTGAGATTTATCTGCTTCATCTGTTGCTGTGATCCCTTCACTTTTTAGCGGGGATTTTTATTAGATAATGCAAAGCAACAGCCCGAGCATAACAAAAGCAAGCTGGGTCTCAAAGCAACAACACCTGATGATTGACTGAGGGTGCTGAAATACTGACCAAACAAAATTCATTACCACAGATGCGGTTACAGAGCCGGATTTGCCCTGATATAGTGGGGCAATAAACTCAGGATGTGGTGACAAGATGAAACAATATGCACTGCTGCTGGCTGTTATGACGTTAAGTGCAGGAGGTTGTATGGGACAAAAATCAGTGGATCAACAGGAGTTACGCCGTCAGATCGGGCAAAAACTGATGATCGATTTACGCCACTTTTGCGCACAAGGCAGTTCAGCTGAATGCAAAACCGACCTGACTGAATTACCCAAAGACTTTGCTGACGCCATCACAGATCTGCATTTAGGTGGTGTGATTCTGTTTGCCAATAACTTAAAAGATAAACAGCAAATCCGCCGTTTAACTGCAGATCTGCAACAGGCCAGCAGTGATGGCTTGCCTTTACTTATTGGCATAGATCAGGAAGGCGGCCGCGTGGCTCGTTTGCCGACTCAAGAGTTTCCAGCCTTTGCCGGCAATATGGCCATAGGTGCAACTTTGGCCTCTGCAGGGACTCGTTATGCAGCAGATGTTGGTAAAGCTATAGCACAGCAATTAAATTCGCTGGGCATTAACTTAAACTTTGCCCCCAGTGTTGATGTAAATAACAATCCGGCGAACCCTGTGATCAACGCCCGCTCTTTTGGTGACAATGCCGCTACTGTGGCTCAGGCCGGAGGCGCGCTGCTAACCGCCATGCAGGCTGCCGGAGTTTTAGGCACCATTAAACATTTCCCTGGTCATGGCGATACCCATGTCGATAGCCACACCGGATTGCCTTTGGTGGAACATGATAAAGCCACAGTGGAAGCGGTCGACTTATACCCTTTCCGACAGCTGATCAAACAGCATCAGCCCGCTATGGTGATGACGGCTCATATTCAGTATCCGGCGCTGGATAATAGCAGTTTGACCACTAAATCCGGCGAAGCCGTGATTAAACCCGCCACTTTATCCCGCGCTATCCTGACCGATTTATTACGTGAAGATATGGGGTTTGACGGCATTATTATCACTGATGCGCTGAATATGGCCGGCATCAGTCAGTTTTTCACTCCGGCAGAAGCCGTGATCCAAACCTTTGCCGCTGGTGCTGATATAGCGCTGATGCCTTATGAAATGAAAACTCCTGCTGATATTCAGGCGTTGGCTGTGCTGATTGATCAAGTGGTGGCTGCTGTGCAGCAGGGCAAACTTGATGCAGCTGAAATCGCAGACTCAGCTCAACGTATCACTGATTTACGCAAGCAACTGGCGGCCAGGCCACAGCAGATGCCGCTACCGGACAGCGAGCGTTTAGCTGCTGATCTTGTGCTGGAGCGCCAGCTGGCCGAAGCCAGCCTGACTCTGGTGGGTAAAAATAAATTACAGTTGCCGCTGAATCTAGCCGCTTTAAAACTGCATCTGATAGCCCCTGATCAAACCAAATGCCAAAGCTGGTTGCAGGCGCTGCAGTTTTTTGGCGTAAAACCAGCAGCTGTGACCTGCAGCGATTTAAGTTCCCTGGAACAACAACAGGCATTAGCACAAATAAAACAGGCGGATCTGGTGCTTGGCTCTTTGATTTCACCAGCCCAAAGTGCAGCTGAACTGGGAGTCCTGGCTGACTTACAGGCTTTACCTGCGATGAAGCTGACAGTCAAGGAGCAAAAACAACTGTTGCTTCAGCTGTTACAGCAAGCTAAAGCTCAAGGCAAAAAAACGGTAATGGTGTCGCTGAGAACCCCCTATGAGCTGACAGATTTTGCTGACAGCGCCGACTTACGACTGGCAACTTACAGCTATAACCAGAAACCGCAGACAGCAGCGCGGCCATTTTCAGGCCCTGCTTATGATGCAGTTATTGCATTTTTACTTGGAAAAACTCAAGCCCCAGGTCAGCTGCCTGTCTCTTTAACAACAGCAGACGGGGCTGGTCAAAGGAGATAAAACATGACAGCTGCTATTAAAGCACTGGATCAGCTAATCCGTACTATGCAGCCTGAGTTGCAGCCACATATTTATGTCTATTGTGTCTGGCCTTTAAATAAAAGCTGGCACGGGCCTTTGCCTTTGGCCACCTTTCAAGAAAAAGAAGGGCTGACCTTAGTGCTGACAGAACAACAAGCGCAACAGTATCAGTTAGATGTTTTATTCAGAGCCCGCTGGATCAGTCTGACGGTGCATTCAGACCTTGAAGCTGTGGGGCTAACCGCAGCTTTTGCTACAGCTTTGGCAGATGCGGGCTTAAGTTGCAATGTGTTTGCCGGGGCATTTCATGACCACCTGCTGGTGCCTGTGCACCAGGCTGAAGCTGCAATGCAGGCCTTACAGCTGTTACAGCAAAGCAAACAAAAATAAATAGGAAGACATGATGTCATTACAACAAATCTTTGGCTGGGGTACCTTACGGCTGGCTGTCGCGGGATTGATAGGTGCCCATGGCTGGCACAGAGCTTTAACTGGAGGTGTGGAGCCTTTTGGTCAGTGGCTGGATAACCACGGCTGGCCCATGGGAGTATTGATAGCTGTTGCTATTACAGCCTTTGAAATCATCGGGACTTTATTTCTGGCTTTAAACCGTTATGTCACTTTGATTTGTTTGGGTTATGTAGGCATCTACGCCACTGGCATCGCTATTTTGCACGCCAAAGTGGGCTGGTTTGTGGTAGGGCCAGGCCGGAATGGCGCTGAATTCAGCGCTCTGCTGATCTTAGTCTTGTTGTCTGTGGCAGTGCATCATTGGCCATCGCGACGTTAATGCAGTATTTTCGGGTTATAAAAAAGGGCCTGCGTAGATCTTCTCTGCGCAGGCCCTTCGATTTTAGCCAGCCATTAAACTTTTCTGAAACGACGACCAATCACTAAAGCGATAAAAGCAAAGACCGAATACCAGCCAAAACTACCGCTCGAACCTTTAGGTTGTGTTGCTTCAAAGTTTAACGTCACTTGCGATGAGGCACCTGCACTGTCGCTGGCTGTGATCAGTGCACTGTACTTACCTGCATTCGCAACCTTACCGGAAATAGTACTGCCAGATAAAGTTAAGCCTGCAGGTAAACCTGTTGCAGTGAAACTCATCGCCTGTGCCTCTGCATCAGTGAACAATGTAGCCAAATCAATTGACGCAGTTTCATCAGTAGACAGCGTCAGATTGGCAGAACCTTTTAGGGCAGGTGCAGCGTTGACAGTTAAATCCAGAGTATGAGAGCTGGTGGCTCCTTTGCTGTCTTTTACCAGGACAGTCAGCTGATGAGCTTGTCCTGTTGTTATAGTGCCACTGACAATACCCTTAGCTGAGACCGTCAGGTCTGCTGTTGACGTAATTTCATAACTGAGTACCGAACCTTCAGGGTCAGCAAAAAACTCATTTAAATCCAATACAAAGGCTTTATTCTGATTGATCACTGGGGTTACCCAGGCCTGTGCTAAGGCTGGTGCTTTGTTGTGTTCGAATGTCAGAGTAATGTCGGAGTATAGACCTGTATTGTCTGTTGCTCTGACAACTACTTCCGTTGTAGATAACGGGCTGCCATCGTAATTCAGAGTACCTTGTTCCGTCACTGTAATACCTGGCACCTCATCAACTAAAGTGAACGTCATTGTATTCCCGGCATCTGCATCCTGGATCAGAGAGGTTAATTCTGTGCTGTAGGCGACACCTTGATTCAACTGCATCTTTGCCGGAGTTTGTGTCAGATCAGGAGCTCTGTTGATCAGATAACGTTTCACTGTCAGAGGTGTATTGGTGTCTTCCAGGTACAGGTTTTGCCCCATCATAAATGCGTGACGTAAACTCAGGTAACTATCAAATTCAATGGTATGCTGTTCTTCTAGAATACCTGTTTCCAGATCTAGTTTGGTAATTTGCGCTCTGTAAGAATCTACAGGAATTAAAACCAATCTTTCATTCAGATAAATGCCTCTGTGAGAGGGGAATTCATTGAGTGACAGTAGCTTAAATTGACCATCAATTTCTTTATAAACATATAAAGTAGAATTGAATTGAAGATGAATTTGCCCTGAGACAAATCTCAATTGGCTGATACCATATTGACTTTGTGGTGAGTTAAATAAATCCCGTTGTTTTAGTTTATCATTGACGACACTGAACTCCTGTACAGTTTTTGTGGTGTCGTTTAGAACCACCAGATGACCATTCATTACGACACTGTAATTCAACTCTGGCAGCTCGGTAAATTCATTGACTCCGGAAGCCGCTGTATCGAGATAAGTTAAAGTGTTATCAGCATAAGTAAATAAATGGAGTTTATCATTTGTCCGGACTAGCAGGTATGAGCCAAAAACTGCTGTAGACTGCACGTTAGACGTCTGATTTACATCACTGAGCATGTCATTTAAATCAACTTCGACAGTTTGCGTGATAGCTTCATTTTCTTCACTAAAGGCAAAAAGGCGCATCTGAGTACCGCGAATAGCCAGAACAGATGATGCTCCTAACTGATGCACCGCAGTGTAATACCACTGAGTGTCTCCGGGATAGAAATCTCTGCTTTCAAAGAAGTTTAATGACTTGATCTGGCCATTTTCCGCCACTTTATACAATTCAGCGCCAGAATGGTTTGCTCTGAAAAAGTATTTGTCGTTAAAGGAAATGTTTTCAGCGTTTGATACTGCATTCGACAACAACGAAAAACCCTGCTGACCACGCTCCAGCACCAATGGGGTGCTGTTATCTGTTCCTTGCGGATAATAGTTAAGGCTATTATCTTCCAGATTGGTCAAGTTGCCATTGAGCGAAGTGATATCCCTGCTCGTCAAGTTCGGCAATGTTGACTCCCGGCTAACCTCTGTACCCTCTATGCTAAAGGATTCAATTCTGTCACCGTAACTGACATATAAGGTAGAACCAGCGATGATTGCTTTATTCGGGTAACTGGTCGGTAAAATGGCGTCATTGTCGGTGATATGTTGCAGAGTGCCGTCTAATGCAAGTTGAAATTGAGTACTTGATGAGCCGATTAGGAACAAAGCTCCTGAATCTTGTGAATAAGCGATATTCTGCTGTGTTACCAAATTATTAATTGGTAACGCAGAGACAAGGTTTAGTTGCCCTTGTGCGTCTAATTTGTAGGATTGCACCAGGGATGTTGACAAGTTGTAGTCGTAATAACCCAGCACCAGAGTATTTTTTGCTTCATCATAAATAGCAAATTGAGGTTGATCTGGCAGATAAATGGGTTGTGACGCGCTAAAACTAGAGGATGTTTTATTAAACCTGTTAACAGTTAAACTAATACCAGGAAAGGTATAGTCTGTTTTAACATAACTGCTGGTTGCATCCATTCTGTGTTGAGTGTAGGAGTAGTGATTATCTCGTGCCAATTCGGTTAAAGTGCCGTCGTTAGCGACCGCGTAAGCAACAACTCCGTCGTATTTGAAGATAAATAATCGCGATCCATCATTGCTCAGACTTATGTAGTTCAGACCATTTAAATCCAGTTCTTCAGAGTTGTATTCTCTCAGTATCGTAAACTGCTCAGCACCTTGTCTGATCAATGCCAGGCCAGATGAGTTGTATACAACAACCAGATCTTTGGCTGCAGTTATGTAGTCGGCTAAATGCAGTATGCTTTCATATTCCAAAGTTTCTTCGGAAATAGTCAGGGGATCCGGACTCTCCACTTGTGCACTTTGGGTTGAGTTTTGTTCGAACAGCGGGATTTCAAAAGCAGTTAAAGGGGTGGAAAAAGCAATAGCAATAGCACATGCCACGGATGTGAGACGTAACATTTATACACTTCCTTGTAGTTAATTAAATAATTGGGGTTAATGGGTTCAAATTCTATGCTTGGCATTAAATCAAATCAATTGGTCGCCTATTTAATTTTACTTTTTTGTTTCTTATTTTCCTGTTTTTATTTCATTTTACTGTTTTTTTTATGTCTTTTTACCTATTTGCAACAATATTTTGTTTATCTTGCGGGTAAAGTTGTTTCTTGAGTGATGCCGCACTCGAACAGATCAACGGATTTTTAAACACCTGCAGGCTGTACTTTCACCATTAAGCCAAAAACCCGGCAATTGGGTAGTGCCGTTGAGTATGCCATCCAGAAGACTGGCGTTGTCGCTGCAGAGTAAATCTGTGGCTAAGGGGCCGGCGTAAAGCAGCTGTTGGTTTCGAAACAATAGCAACAGCGGTGTGGCTATGATGTGCAGTCCCAAGGCTTTGGCTTCGGTAAGATCCAGCTGTCTGACTGCCAAACCAGCTTGACGTTGCTGGAGTCGCAGCAGATGTTCTTTGGCAAAAGAGCTGCAGTTGCAACTTGAGTCTGTGATCAACACAGCTTGCCAGGCAGCTTCAGTTCTGAGCAACTGGCTGAACTGAGCCTGCACCTGGACAGGCTGAAGTGGCTTTTGTTGCCACAACCCCTTTTCGTCAAATACACCAAAGTGCACCAGAAAAAACCAATAAAAAGCGGCGGCGCTGCCCGCTATCCATAACAACAGCAGGACAAGCGCAGCTTTTACTCTGCGGGTCATTTGATGTTGCTTCAACAGCTGAACCTGTTCGCTTCCAGCGCCAGTTGGTTGGCGACCTGTTCAATTTGCTCCGTACTTTGTTTTACTTTTTCGCTGAGCTCCATCTGAGCCGCAGCGCTGTCATGCAGATATTGGGCACCTTGCGCCATCTCAGCGCTGGCATAACGTTGTTGTTCTAATGACCCGGCCATAATGTCGGCAGAACGGGCAACGGACTGAGCTTCGGCTGTGATGATTGTCAGCAGCTCATCACTGCGTTTGGCAAGACTGACGGTATGGTCTACCTGACTTAAACAATGTTGTACTGATTTCACCGAACTTTGGCTGGCTTCGGTTAAATTTTGGATCATACGCTGAATTTGCTCTGTGGACTGTTGAGTACGGCCGGCCAAAGTCCGGACTTCATCTGCCACTACAGCAAAACCCCGGCCTTGTTCACCGGCGCGGGCTGCTTCAATGGCCGCATTTAATGCCAGCAAATTGGTTTGTTCCGCAATACTTCGAATCACTTCCAGTACAGAGGTAATTTCTTTGCTGGATAACGCCATACTATCTACTTTTTGCCCCGCATCCTGCAAAGTGACAGCCAAAGTGGCAACCGCCTCTATGGTTTGATCCACAGACTCTTTACCGGAGACAGAACTATGTTCGGCCTGTTTGGCGGCCTTGAGTACGGCAGAAGCCAGCTCACCCAACTGCTGAATACTTTGAGCCATTTCTTCGGAAGCTGCTGCTATACGTTTGACCTGGGTATTTTGTTCGTTCATGCCAGCTACCAGTTGCTCACCATCGTCGGATAAATGCGCGCTTTCGCTGTGCAATAACGCAACGGATTGGTTAATGGTTTGCACTGTGTGCTGAATGCCATCCAGAGCCTGATTAAATTGCAGCACCAGACGGGAACGGATATCAGGGCAACGTACTGTTAAATTAATATGGGACGGGTCTGCCACTAAGTCTTTAGTGGTTTCTGAAAACGCCAGACCTACCATAGCTTCTTTGTAAGAATTTAAGGTGATGATGATCAGCACCGCAGATTCGACCACAACATAAAGGGCATGCACCAGCACATTGCTGAACGTAGCGTCCTGAGCCGGCACTAAAAATACTGCGGCATGTTGCATCTGCAAGTATGCAAATAGCAGGTGATGCACCGCTATGGTCACGGCAGCTGCAGCAATAACAGCCCAGTCCCGAAAGGCGCTTAACACAGCCAGCAGCACAAAAATACCAAAGTGCAACTCTGTCACGCCATTGGACTGATGAATATGCAAAGCGCTAAACAGCATAAAGGACACCCCAAAGGCGATACGCGACAAGAGGTGATCCCTTAAGGTTTTATACAAGACAAAAGGTACAATTAAAGCAGGCAAACCGATCAGGAATGCCGCGCCCCAGGTCTGATGCCAGCTGGCTAAAGCCAGAGCTAATACCATCAGCACCAGGTTGATAGAGTTCATAATACGAAAAGCTTGTTGGCGGAATGGATAAATGTGCATAAAGACCTCGTTTTTCCCGAAAGCCAGGCTTATCGGTGCTGCGACTATCACTGCGTCCTGCACTGGAATAGATATTCAGAGTTTGAAAAATAATTTTGAACTAAGGCGCAATTTTACGTTGTTGCACTGTTTTAGATCACAAGCTGAGTTGAATTACGCCTGTGCATAGACGAAGTGTAGTGCAGCACTGCTGTTCGTCATCAAAAAATCATCAAGGCCAGCCAGAATAGTTTCTTTTTGGAGGAACTATGGCCAACTTTAGCAGACGGGATTTTCTTAAAAACAGCGCTTTTTTAACCGGCGCCGCCTGGTTAAGCAGCAGTGTCTTTGGTTGCAGCAGTGCGGTGACTGCCGCAAAAAACAATGGTGCTATTGAGTTTTTACATGGGGTTGCCTCTGGTGATCCTTTAACCGACAGTTTGATCTTATGGACCAAAGTCACTCCGGCGCAGCAGCCAGATGCAGTGCAATTGTTACTTGAAGTCAGTGACACCGCTGATTTTTCCCGGGTACAGCATCAAGAGCTTTGTCTGGCCCGTAAAGAAGCAGATTATTGCTGCAAAGTGGATTTAACAGGCCTGCAACCCGGCCGTAGTTATTATTATCGTTTTAGCGACAGCAACAGGGTATCCGCTGTTGGGCAGGGTAAAACTTTGCCAGCAGGCTCTGTATCCCAGGTCCGTTTTGCTGTGTTGTCCTGCTCCAATTACCCGGCCGGTTATTTTCATGTCTATCAGCAGGTGGCGCAGCAGCAACTGGATGCTGTGTTGCATTTAGGTGATTACATTTACGAATACGAACAGGGTGGTTACGCCACAGAGCGCTCTGTGGAGTTAGGCCGGGCTTTAGCGGCAGACAATCAGGCCGAGATGGTGAGCCTGCAGGATTACCGCAAACGTTATGCCTTGTACCGCAGTGATAAAGATTTACAGCAGGCCCATGCCAGCCACAGCTTTATTTGTGTCTGGGATGATCATGAAATTACCAATGATGCCTGGACAGATGGGGCCGAAAACCATCAGCCGAATGAAGGCGATTATCAGGTGCGTAAACTTAATGCACTGCAGGCTTATTACGAATGGATGCCAATACGGCCTCTTGTTTCTGGCAAACAGCAGTCTGGCCAGCAGCAAAGCTTAAGCCGCAGTTTTACTTTTGGGGATTTAGTCGACTTGCATATGCTCGACACCAGAATTGAAGGCCGTAATCTGCAACTGGACTACAAGCACTACACAGATGAAAAAACCGGCGCCTTTGATACACAGCGTTTTACCGCTGATTTAACTCATCCAAACCGTACTTTGCTTGGACCTAAACAGCAGCAATGGTTACAGGCTCAGTTGATGCGTTCCAAAGCTCAGTATCAGGTGTTAGGGCAACAGGTGTTGATGGCGAAGATGATGTTTCCGTCAGAGCTGTTGTCGGCTTTTTCTAAACCTGGTCCTGAACTGGTGGCGCATATTGCTGAACTCTCCGCTTTAAAACAGCGCGCAGATCAAGGGGATCACAGCCTGAGCAGCAAAGATAAACAACGTTTAGAGTCTGTTATCGCCTATAACCTGGATGCATGGGATGGTTATCCGTACGAGCGTGAGCTGATTTATAAAACAGCACAGCAGCAGAACAAACAACTGGTGGTGCTGGCAGGGGATACCCATAATGCCTGGGCTTCGACTTTACATGACCAACAAGGCCATAAAGTGGGGATAGAACTGGCGACGCCCTCTGTCAGCTCACCCGGTATTGAAACCTATCTGAAGCTAAACACTGCTCAGGTAGAGCATTTAGCTGATGTACTGCCACAGCTGATTAAGGAGCTGGATTACTGCAATTTGCACCAGCGGGGTTATTTGCTGGTGGCTTTTAGCAAAACGCAGGTGGATGCGCAGTGGTATTTTGTCGATGACATCACCAAAAAGCAGTATCAGACCACATTAGGGCACCAGCTGAGTTATAAGCTTTAGGTTGCCTTTAAAGACCACAAAGCCACCGCAAGGTGGCTTTGTTTAGTGGAATCGCTTTACTTCGCTTGTTTCGCCAACTGGTAACGCCTGAAGCTCAGTAGCCCAACACATATCAGGCTAATCGTCAGCACAGGCCAGTCGCTCCACAGGCTATATAAAGTGCGGCCTTGCACTTGTGGCACTTCGGCTGTTAATACCCCTTCTTCAAACTGAGGCAGGCGGCTGAGCTCTTTGCCGTCTGCGGTGATCACTGCAGTAATACCGTTGTTGGTCGCACGCAGTAGCGGGCGGCCTAATTCCAGCGCACGCATCCGGGCTATTTCCAAATGCTGATGTGGGCCAATGGAATCACCAAACCAGGCGTCGTTACTGACGGTCAGTAAAAAGTCAGTGTTATCGTCAAAGTTAGCTATCATCTGGCGTGGAAAAGCAATTTCAAAACACAAAGCGGCCAGCAGCGAATAACCATTGGCCTGCAAATTCGGTTGCAGCCAGTCGCCGCGGCTGAACGAGCTCATAGGTAAATTGAAGAAGGGCGCGACGTGCTTCAGGATCGACTGAAAAGGCACAAATTCACCTATGGGCAATAAATGATGTTTTTGGTAACGGTTTTTTGTGCTGTATCTGTAATCGCCGCCTGTCGCTTCCCGGCCAAATTTCCCCAGCACTATCATGCCGTTATAGGCATCACCATTTTCTTTGTAATCCAGAATACCTGTCACTACAGCCGTATTATTTTCCGCCGCCAGCATATCCAGATTAAATAAATAAGCCAAAGCCAAAGGCTCCAGTTGTGGGATAGCGGCCTCAGGCCAAATCATAAGATCGGTATTGAGGTGTGGGCGGCTGAGCTCCATGTATTTACGCATAGTGATGGCTTCCTGCTCCGGATCCCAGCGTAAATCCTGCGCTATATTGCCTTGCACTAAAGCGACTTTGACTTGTTCACCTGTCTCCTGCCAGCCTTTGACCGCGGTTAAGACTGGGCTTACCGCCAGCAGAATGGCCGCAATAGCAGGCCAAACCCAGAGTTTAGAGTGCACAGCAACAGCCACAGAGCCTGCTATGAACAGCATTAAAAAGCTGATACCGGTTTCGCCAATCACTGTTGCCCAGGGCGCCATCCAGCCGTCAGTCTGACTGTAGCCGACGGACAACCAGGGGAAACCCGTTAGCAACCAGGAACGGATATTTTCAGCAATAAACCAGCCGGAGGCTAACAGCAGCGGAAACCAGAAGTTGCCGCGAAAACGCCAGCTAAACCAGGTCGTCAGAGCCGGGAATAAAGACAAATAGCCGACCAGCAGCGCCATAATAGCCAGACTGGCAATCAGCGGCATACCACCAAAAGTGGCGATGCTGACGTGTACCCAGCTGATGCCGACACCAAACCAGCCCAAGCCATAGGCATAACCAAATAAGGCCGCTTGTTTCGGGCTTTTGGCTTGCAGCAGAAACCAGGCCAGCACTGACAAGGTCAGCAGTGGCAGCATATGGTAGGTAAAAGGGGCAAAAGCCAGGGTATTTAATGCACCCAGCCCTGCTAAAAGCAGGGCTGGAAACCAGGAGGTTTTTAACAACAGCAAAAGTTAATCCTTCTGTAGCGCTGAAGTGTCAGTGGTGGTTTTAGCGCGGATCACCTGCAACTGCACCAGTCGTCTGTTATTGGCTTTACTGACTTTAAAGGTCAGATTTTGCAGTTCTATGGTTTCGCCTTTTTCCGGCATATGACCAAAAGCATGCAGCACTATACCGCCTATGGTGCCAGCTTCTTCTTCGTCAAAGGTAGTACCGAAACTTTCGTTAAATTCATCCACAGGGGTTAAAGCACTGACCTGATAGACATGGCTGGCCATTTTTTTGATATCCACATCTTCTTCGTCGTCGTGTTCGTCTTCTATTTCGCCGACTATTTGTTCAAGGATATCTTCAATGGTAATAAGGCCGGACACGCCACCGTATTCATCGACCACTATGGCCATATGGTAACGTTTCTGACGGAATTCTTTCAGTAAAGCATCGACCCTTTTGCTTTCAGGGATAATGACGGCAGGGCGCAATAAATCGCGCAGGCTCCATTCGGTGCTACCCTGCAAAGCATGTTGCAGCAGATCTTTGACCAGCAAAATGCCTTCGATATGGTCTTTGTCTTCATTGACCACAGGATAACGGCTGTGGTTGTTCTCCAGCAGCAACGGCATCATTTGCTCAAGGGACTGGTCAATATTAATGGTCGCCATCTGAGAGCGGGGGACCATAATGTCGCGGGCGCGCATTTTGGACACATCCAAAACACCCTGCAACATACTTTGAGTGTCGTTATCAATCAGCTTGCGCATGGCCGCTTCATTGATCACTTCAACCAGATCAGATAAATCCTGTGGTTCTGCAGTAAAAATCGCTGCTATTTTATCTAACCACGATTTTGCGGCAGAACCCCGACTAGAGTGGGAATGGTCGTCACCCATGAGTGAACTTAAGCTCCAAATAAAACAAAAGAAAATACCCGAAGTCGTATACCCGTCGTACTTTAAGCTGCAGCTTTGTTGACTACGCCATCTCGCCCTGCAACTTGAAATTACCTGGATATAGGAGTTGCAGCGACATTACAGTGTCAGTAAAGCTGCAGCTTCAGGTACGCAAGTAATTAAAATACCAGTTAATCTTCTAAAATATAAGGGTTCTTTATGCCCAATTGCTGCAAAATCAGAATTTCTTCCGCTTCCATTTCTTCAGCATCCGCGTCATTTATATGGTCAAAGCCCAATAAATGCAAGCAACCGTGCACCACCATATGAGCCCAGTGATGATGTAATTCTTTGCCTTGTTCAGCGGCTTCTGCAGCCACCACCTGAGCACAAATGACTAAATCACCCAATAATGGCAAGTCTTCCACGCCTGGAGGTAATTCAAAAGGGAAACTCAGTACGTTAGTAGGTTTGTCTTTTTCACGATACTCAAAGTTCAGTTGCTGGCTTTCTGCTTCGTCCACTATCCGCACTGTCACTTCAGCCACATCCTGAAAGGGCAAAATAGCGGCTTCCAGCCATTGTTGAAATTGTTGTTCTGACGGCAGATGTGGCGCTTCGCTTGCCAGCTGTAAATCCAGGGTAATGCTCATGGCTTAGTCTTTACTCGTTTTGGCGGCGTCCAGTGCGGCTTGTTTTGCTGCCTGCTGCTCTTGCTGTTTTTTCTCTTCAAAGGCTTCGTATGCCAGCACAATTTTTTGTACTACAGGGTGGCGTACTACGTCTTTGGCTTTAAAAAAGTTAAAACTCAGTTCAGGCACAGCCGACAATACGTCCATCGCATGTTTTAAACCTGAGTATTGGCCTCGTGGTAAGTCGACTTGCGTGATATCGCCTGTGATCACAGCTTTGGCGTTAAAGCCAATACGGGTCAGGAACATCTTCATTTGTTCCACTGTGGTGTTCTGGCTTTCATCCAGAATAATAAAAGCATCACTTAAAGTACGGCCACGCATATAAGCCAGAGGGGCAATTTCAATCACTCCACGCTCTAAGTACTTTTCTACTTTTTCGAAACCTAACATTTCGAATAAAGCATCGTACAAAGGCCGCAAATAAGGGTCGACTTTCTGGGCTAAATCACCGGGTAAAAAGCCCAGTTTTTCACCAGCTTCCACCGCAGGGCGAGTTAATACGATACGGCGCACTTCGCCTTTTTCCAGCGCATCGACCGCACAAGCCACAGCTAAATAAGTTTTGCCTGTACCGGCAGGGCCTATACCAAAAGTCACATCATGGCGCTGGATATTGCGCACATAAGCACTTTGATTGGCGTTGCGGCCTTTGACCGCGCCTTTTTTAGTTTTAATGCTGACCTGATCTTCGTCAAACTGCTGCTCTGTCGGGTCCTGCTGCTGTTGCTGGATCACCATATGCACCTGCTCAGGACTTAAAGGCACGGCTTTGCCCTGGGCAGTGGCGGTTTCGCCATACAGTGTTTCGATGATTTGTTTTACAGGCTCAAGCTGGTCAGTTAAACCCACTAAGCGCAATTGATTGTCGCGGTAGGACACCTGAACCCGGTAACGGCGTTCAATCTGACGTAAGTTGTCATCAAATGGGCCCCATAAAAAAGCCAGACGCTGAGGTTCAAAAGGGGAGAGAGAAAATTCTAAGCTAGTGATGGGGTTATCCAATGCTCAATCTCTTAGTTGTTTAGCCTTCGTACTTGACGCCGCAGCTTTGTTGACTGCGTGCATCAGCCCCAGTCATAGAGTGAACTATGCTCCCGGGGACTGCCGCCCTTGTCGTCGCGCTGCAACGCCAATTACTTTGGCTAGCATATTTAGGATGTGAAACTAAGGAGTAAAAGTTGCCACTCCCAATTCGTCAGTTTTTGCTGCTTTCGCTGCCAGTATTTGTTGTGGTGATACGTCGCGGCGTAAATCCATATCTTTTTCAGTACGGATCACTTTACCTTTTAATGAGTTGGTAAAGACGTCTGTGACTAACACATCAACAAACTGGCCAATCATATCGGGTGAGCCTTCAAAGTTCACCACACGGTTGTTTTCGGTGCGGCCTGTCAGCTCCATAATGTCTTTTTTCGACGGACCTTCCACCAGAATACGTTGTTCAGTGCCGAGCATAGCACGGGCAATTTGTAATGACTGCTGGTTAATGCGGTCCTGCAGTATATACAGACGCTGTTTTTTCTCTTCTTCTGACACATCGTCCGGTAAATCAGCTGCTGGCGTACCAGGACGGGCGCTGTAAACAAAGCTGAAGCTCATATCAAAGTTAATGGCTTTGATTAAGTCCATAGTGGCTTCAAAGTCTTCTGCGGTTTCGCCGGGGAAGCCGATGATAAAGTCAGACGACATGCTTAAATTCGGGCGGATTTTTTTCAAAGCACGAATTTTTGACTTGTATTCGATGGCGGTGTGGTTCCGTTTCATCAGCGCCAGAATACGGTCTGAGCCGGACTGAACCGGTAAATGCAGGTGATCGACCAATTCAGGCACATCACGGTAGACTTCAATAATATCGTCTGTAAATTCAACAGGATGCGATGTGGTGTAACGAATACGGTCTATGCCGTCTATCGCCGCCACTAAACGCAATAATTCAGAGAAATGGCAAATACCACCGTCAAAAGTAGCACCACGGTAAGCGTTGACGTTTTGGCCCAACAGGTTCACTTCACGTACACCTTGTTCAGCCAGCTGGGCAATTTCCAGCAGGACGTCATCCAATGGGCGGCTGACTTCTTCACCACGGGTGTAAGGCACCACGCAGAAAGTACAGTATTTAGAGCAACCTTCCATAATAGAAACAAAAGCGGTTGGGCCATCGGCTTTAGGCTCTGGCAGGCGGTCAAACTTCTCGATTTCAGGGAAAGACACATCCACCACAGGCGACTTGTCACCGCGCACTGCGTTAATCATTTCCGGCAAACGGTGCAGAGTTTGTGGCCCAAACACGATATCGACATAAGGGGCGCGATCACGGATGGCTTTGCCTTCCTGCGAAGCGACACAACCACCGACCGCAATAATCAGATCCGGGTTTTTCTTTTTCAGCGGACGCCAGCGACCTAACTGATGGAATACCTTCTCCTGAGCTTTTTCACGGATAGAGCAGGTGTTCAGCAGGATCACGTCCGCTTCTTCAGCTTCTTCAGTCAGTGTGTAGCCATGAGTTGCATCCAGAAGGTCCGCCATTTTGGATGAATCGTATTCGTTCATCTGGCAGCCCCAGGTCTTAATGTGCAGCTTTTTGCCCATTTGTGTTGTAGCCCGTAAAAAGTTAACGCCAAGAAAAAGGACGCGCATTTTATCCTAGTGGGGCCTGAAGTGCCAGCAGTGGATACAGACGAACAAAATCTGAGCACGGGAAGTGACTTTTATCTATCTCTGGCCTGATAATAGCCGCAGCTGAATAAACAGCGCAAAGCCACTAGAACTAAGGCGCAGAGGATAATAATGGAAAGCTTGGGTGTAATTCAGTTCTGGACCTTTTTGGCTGGTGTGATAGTGATTATCCTGATGCCTGGTCCCAATAGCCTGTTTGTACTAAAAACCAGCATAGTGCAAGGGCCAAAACATGCCTGGTGTGCGCTTACTGCAGTGCTGTTAGGCGATGCGACTTTGATTTTATTGTCTTATCTTGGCCTGGCTTCTGTGTTATTAGCCTCACCTGAGTTATTCCGCTGGATACGTTATTTAGGCGCCGCCTACTTGCTGTATATAGGGGTACAAATTTTATTAAGTTTGCGCCAATCCAACACAACTCAGGGGGCAGAAGGACCAGCCGTAGTAGCTGCGGCCAGCTGCGCTTCCGTATTTCGTAAGTCTTTGTTATTAAGCCTGACCAACCCCAAAGCCATTTTGTTTTTCCTGTCGTTTTTTATCCAGTTTATCGACTCCGGCTTCACCCCCAGCTGGGTGCCTTATCTGGTACTGGCGGTGGTGCTGGAAATCATCAGCCTGCTCTATCTGACCACTTTAGTTTACGCAGGAGCCGCCATAGCCAGCTTTTTTAAAGGCCAACCCAAAGCAGGGCAGGCAGGCAATCTGTTATTAGGCCTGTTATTTACCGGCTTTGCGGTCAGATTGGCTTTGGCCTAGCAGAGCCAGCTTAATTTCAGCCTGGTGCTTTCAATCTGCTGTGTTGATGCCGTTAAAAAACTTCAGAACCTGCTTCTATTGACTGCTACACTTGTTGCATGCGCATAATGTGCGCATGTAATGCGTGTTGAGGTGAGGTGGGTATGAATATCACATTAGGTTCAGAGTTTGAAAAGCGGATCAATGAGAAAGTGGCGTCAGGGCTTTATACCTCTGCCAGCGAAGTGATCCGTGAAGGTCTGAGATTGCTTTTCGAAAAAGACATGGTGAAGCAACAGCAACTGGAAATATTAAGACAAGAAGTTTCACGTGGTTTTGAACAACTGAACGCAGGTGAAAAATCCACAAAAAGTGCATTAGAGATTTTTGATGAAGTCAGCCGTGGCGTAAATGGCTGAATACCAGCTTTGTAGTCTGCGTTAATCTGTGTCCCAACAAGTAACATCTACAGCACCTCACTTGATACTGAATGGGCCCATTCAGATTAAGGTTTCTGTTGCTCAGGTCTTTAAAGTATCCCTGCGATAAAAACAAAAATCCCTCAGCCGAAGGACAAAAAAGCTGAGGGAAAGGTTGGTAACTTTTTATGTACCAGGGAGTCGTTACAGTAGGTCTAAGCCCGTCCTCTTGTCGCTGTCGCAGGCGAAATTTTCGAAGCCACTAAGGCCGGGTAGCTGACGGCTAACTGACCAACGATCAGCAAGGCTATTACACCTATCACCAGCAACACCGGGCTTAACGGAGTCATACTAAAGGTTGACACCAGCCAGATATTTAAGCCTATAGCTCCTGCAGCGCCTAACACCACGCCGGCTGTGCTTATCAGCAAATTCTCCAGCATAAAGTAGCGCATCACTTGCCATTGGCTGGCGCCTAAAGCGCGGCGGGTGCCGATTTGACGGGTGCGTCTGTTAATACTGAACATCGCCAGACCCACAATGCCAAAGCCTGTGATCAGCGTCAGCACAATAATGACTGTCAGCAGAATAGTGTTGGTGGCCTGATGCTCCTGATAACTTTCGTCACGGGTTTGTTCCATGCTGGTGACATTGCGGATAATGCGGCCTCTGTCACTTTCGGCCAGCATTTTTTCAATCACTGGCATTAACTCGTCACGACGGCCCGGCTCAGTGCGGATAAAAAAGCGGCTGCCTTTGTTGTCCAGTTGTTGTGGCACCAGCATGCTGCGCTCCACGCCATTCCAGCCGTTCCATGGGGCTTGTAACGCTTTGATGATGCCTGTGATTTGTACCGGCTGATGACTGTCGATATAGACGGTTTTACCTAAAGCCTTTTGCCAGTCGTCATCAAATAAGGCTTTTGCCAGCGCCTCTGTGATAATAGCTTTAGGTGGCCATTTGGTGCTGCCTTCATCACGCCAGCCTATATCTGAGCTTTGAAAATTCTCGCCAGCAATCAGTTCCAGGCCCATGGCATTGATGCCATGCTCGTCCACCATATAAACCGCTGTGCCTATGCTTTCTATACCTTCACCTGCTTTGGTTTGCAGGCCCATAGACCAGCCGCCGCCGCTCAAAGGAATCGCATTGATCTGAGTGGCATCCACTATACCGGGCGTCTGGCGGATCCGCTGCAAATCCTGTTGCAACGCGGTTTTCAGATTGTAGTTTTGCGCAAACACAGTGTTGCTTAAATAAAAGGTATTGGCTTCATCCAAACCACTGGCTCTGGCCATTTGCTGACTGCGCTCCTGCATCATAAATATGGCGTTGACCATAATGGTCAGGGTCAGCGCAATTTGCAGCGCGATCAGCAAAGCACCAATTTTATTGCGCATTAAAGCGCGGAAAATGGGGCCAAGTTCTAATTGGGTTAAAAATGCGGACATGGCAAACTCCTTATTGGCTTTTCAGCTGAACGGACGGCTGCACCTGACAGGCGCGCCATGTGGGATACAAACCTGCTAATAAAGCACTGACAATAGCCAGACTTATCGCCATAGCCACTAAGGTTAAATCCAGCTGGGCTAAATCGCGGATCCAGTCGCCATACATCACTTTAATGGCTTCAAGCCCCAGTAATGCCAGCACTAAACCCAATAAGCCTCCTGCTAATCCTATACAACCCGATTCGATTAAATGCTGAATAAACAGATCATTACGGCTGGCACCTAAGGCCTGACGTACGCCTATTTCGGACGCTTTACCTAAAAACTTCGCCAGCAATAAACCTACGGTATTGAGTAAACACACCAGCAAAAACATCAGCGACATCGCCATCATCATGCTGGCGTCGTCTGACACTACTTCGGCGTATTCCAGCCACTGCATCACATCCCGCAGTTTGTTATTGTCGGTGCGGGCAAAACGGCCGTATTGGTTTTGCTCTTTGGCGTAGGCATTCATAAAGCTGAAATAGGCTTCTTTGTCCTGAGCTGTGGGTAATTCCACCCACAATTGCACCCAGATACACTCTGAGTCTAAAAAGGCCTGAAAGCCTGATTCTGTCGGTTTCCAGCAGTTGGTATTGCCAGAGCGGCCAAATTTTTGTTCTGTGATTAAGCTAAAGGGGACAAAAACTTCTTCGACGTCGTTAAAAGAGCCGGTGCTGATATCGTAAAACCGTGGTTTTGGGTTCCATCTGTCCATCACGCCGGTAATTTTGTAGTCTTCACCTGCCATACGCACAGTCTGGCCTGTGGAGTCTTTGCCACCAAATAAACGTTCATTCAGCTCGGCGTTAATCACTATCACCCGTTCTTTTTTCAGATCCGCCTGATGATCCCAACCACTGCCATATAAAAACGGCACATCAAACATAGGGAAAAAATCGGCGCTGTTGGCGCGGCCCTGCACCATGAAAGGCAATACTTCTTTATCGGCCGGTTCAATCACCGCAGCCATACCGCTTTGAATAGTCTGGCGTTTGGCCTTTTGTGCCTGCCATAAGTAAGTGGCGTCACGATAGGTTAACTGCTCAGGGGCATCACCGTCGTCGTTGTAAGGGTTATTCGGCTCCCAGCTGTCCATTTGCACAAAAAACAGCTGCTCGCTTTTCTGTGGAATAGGGTTAGCCGACATCAGGTAATTGACGGTAATGGTGGTCATGGAGGCACCAATACCTAAACCTATGGCGCAGACCATCAACAGCGTCATGCCCCAGGTGCGTTTGCAGCTTAAGTAAGCCAGCTTCAGATAATAAGAAAACATAGCAGCTCCTTAAGCTTCGCCAACCACATGCAGGTTAGAGTTTTTTTGCGTCAGCTCGCTGACATGACCGTCTTTGATATAGATCTGACGTTTGGCACGGGCTGCAAGGCTAGGGTCGTGTGTCACCATTAAAATAGTGGTGCCGGCTTTATTGATGTCTTCCAGCAGACTCATCACACTTTGCGCCATCTGGCTGTCAAGGTTACCTGTAGGCTCATCCGCTAATAAAAAGCGTGGTGAGGTGGCTAAAGCCCGGGCTATAGCGACACGTTGCTGCTGACCACCGGACAGCTGGCTTGGCAGGTGTTTCATCCTTGAGGCTAAACCTACCTGGTCCAGATGGTATTCAATACGTTTTTTCCGCTCGCTGGCATTTAAACCACGGTAACGTAAAGGCACATCAACATTGTCGAACAGGTTTAAGTCCGGGATCAGGTTAAAGCTCTGGAAAATAAAGCCTATTTTCTGGTTTCTCATGCGGGAACGGCCGCTGTCATTGAGTTTGGTGATGTCTTCACCGTCCAGCAAATATTCGCCGCTGCTGCTGGTTTCCAGCAAACCGGCAATATTTAAAAAGGTGGTTTTGCCTGAGCCTGAAGGGCCTGTCACACTGACAAAGTCACCTTCGTTAACATGCAGCTGAATATCGCGCAGTGCATGAGTGACCACGTCGTCTGTGATAAAAGATTTACTGATGTTGTTCATGGTTAACATAAGAAGTCCCTCTGGTTTTTAGTCTTGTTTAGTTATTCAGTTGTACTGTGCTGGCGCCGTTAAAAATATCGGTGCCGGACGTGATGATTTGATCGCCCGGTTGTAAACCGGCCAGAATTTCGACTGAGTTCAGACTGCGGGCACCCAGTTCAATAGGGGTTTTCACCGCCATGCCATTACTGACTTTGTAGGCAAACTTGCCATTACTGCTGTCAAGGAATTGACCACGGGCCACCTGCAATACGTCTTCACGGTGTTCCAGCAAAATACGGCTGCTTAATCGTTGATTTTGACGCAGGGCAGGAGGCGCTTCTTTGGTAAAACGAACCCGGCCTTTGACCTGGTTTTCGAACACTTCCGGAGAAATAGTCACCAGCTTGCCCATATAGAGCTTCTGCTCTGCGGTAATTTCTACCGGCAAACCTATGGTTAAATCGTTGGCATAACTTTCTGGTACGGCAATTTCCACTTCAAACTGACTTAAATCCACCACAGATAAAATCAGCTGGTTTTTGGTGATATAGGTTTTGTTTTCTACCGCCAGATTACCCAGCAAACCATTGACCGGAGAACGCACTTGCAAGCCATCCACCTGACGCTGAAAGTCTTCCACCAGCAAACGCTGACGGTCCAGTTGCTGGGCTAAACTTTGCACTTCAAAATCCAGGTTTTCTTTATTCAGGCGGGCATCTTCCACAGCGTGCTGATGCTGCACTTTGGCGGTTTCTAAATCGTCCTTTGCTTTTTCCAGTTCTAATTTACTGATCACACCTTTTTCAAAGCCCTGATCGGCGCGGCGTTTTTCTCTGTCCGCTGTGGTCAGAGTCATCAGCGCAATGTCCACGGCTTTTTTGTCGGTCAGCTGCTGTTTTTTCGCCAGAATTTTTTGCCGGTCATGACTGGTTTGCAGGCTATAAAAAGTAGCCTGTTCCTGCTGCAATCTGTTGTTTAATTCAGGGCTGTCGATAATGGCCAGCACATCGCCTTGTTTGACTTCGGTACCCGCATCCAGCAATAAGCTGATGGTGCCTTCCGCTGTCGCATACAACTTAGGGCTGACGGCAGCAACCACCTGACCCTGAGCTGAGATATCGCGGGTAAAGTCGGAGGTTTTGACTGTGTCTATCCGCACGCGCGACAAAGACACCGACATATCAGATTGCGACCAACTGCGGGCCGCCGGAATAATCTGCCATAACAGCAATACCAGAAGCAGGCTGGTTGAGCCTGCGACCCAGAGTTTTTTGTTGGTTTTTTTTGGTGCCAGCTTTTCATCCTGGCTGCTGGTATCGGCTATTTTCATGGTTTTTCCTGCACTTTAGCTCTTTGGTTAGGCATGTATAGCCAAAGTAATTGAAGTTGCAGGGAGGCGACCATTGTTCGGGACCCCGGGAGCATAGTTGTCCTATGTGACCGGGGCGAGAACAAGCAGTCAACAATGCTGCAGCTTCAAGTAAGAAGGCTATAAAAAATGCCGCTATTACCAATGAGTCGTAAGTGGAAGAAAAAAGGTTTGAACGGAATAAAAATAAATTTTGCAGATTAAAAACCGGACTGACCGGACTGTTGATTGTTAAGGCGTAAGGGCGACCTTTATGGTCGCCCGACTGGCAGATTTTTAGAAAAACCTGAAGTTTATTTCATCTGCTTTAAGGCTTTGCTGCGGGCTTACGTGCAATGATTTCAATTTCGACCAAGCCCTGATCGGCAAATAATTCAGCAACGCCAACAGCTGTCCATGCCGGGTATGGAGCTTTAAAAAACTCGTCTTTCACAGCCATCACTGCTGCTATATGTTCTTCTTTTGTGCCTTTAAATAACGGGCTTTTAAACAGGTGGTAGCTGTTGATTTTCACCACATGCTCAGTACCTAAACCCGCTTGTTTCAACAGCGTCTCCAGATTGCTAAAGGCATGGCGTAAGCTCTTTTTAAAAAGTTCAGTGTCGGCGCCTTCGGCGGGCGCTCCTGCAATCACACCGGAGAAAAACACTAAATCGCCTGAGCTGCGAGCCGGTGCAAAATGCCATTCGTTGTAGGCTTGGTTAGCTCTTTCGCTATGGATATACACCTGACCATCCAGAGTCGGAATGTTTTGTGCTGCAGATTGTGCCAAAGCAGTCAGGCTGACCAAACTCAGGCCCAGCAGTATGGGTTTTAAATAAGACATAAGAAATCTCATGGGTTAAACACAAAGCTGAGTCTGCAGTGTTTTCACAGGACCCAGGCCAGAGCTGGGATAAAAGGAAGGTGGGGTGGGACGGATACAGGTCAGAGAAAAAAGGCCGCATTACTGCGGCCACAGACGTCAGAGTACGTTACCTAAACCAACGGAGATAGCGTTGACATAAGCTGTCATCAGTTGTTGTGGATTGGAGCTGTCGTTGGCGACAATTTGATCTAAAGTCCAGATAAAACCACCACCTACACTGGCGCTGCCATGAAAAGATTTCATCAGTTTTTGCACCAGTGCCGGACTGTCATTGGTCCAATCGCCGGCCACAATAAATGCTGCGGTATTAAAACCCGGAATAGCTTCAGTAATGGCCTGAGCCCATTGCGAAGGCTGGTTGCCATAACCTCCATCGTAACACTGCAAATTCCACCATTTTACTGCCCCTTTGTTGGTGTTATTTAATTGCTGTAAAGCGCTGGTCCAGAATTGCTGGTAGGTATAAGGGCAGAAGGTGAGATCAAAGCCCAGGCTGTTAGCTAACTGACAAAAAGCAACAAAAGAAGGCAGGTCGTAGTTATCCTCGCAGTCTAAATCAATAATGCTGATCGCCGGAAAGGTCTGTTTCAGCACTTTTAAATTGTTGGCCAGATTGGTTCCTGCATAGCTGTTATCGTTTTGCTGATAGATTTTCTGCAGTGTCTCAAAATCCATGACGCCGCCCCCACCAATGGATGCGCAAAGACGATTGACTGAGCCACCTAAAGCAGAGTTAATCAGGGCTGGCCAGCCTGGATCGCCAACATAACGCCCCTCAGAAATCACCAGTGTGTTGTTAAAATAAATGTCACCCATGATTTGACTGGGTTGAATCGAATAATTGCGGCCTATATGAAACAGGCCCAGGATCAGGGTGGTAAAGCCGGAATTTTGCAGCTGTGACACTGTGGTGCTGACAGGTTGTTGGGTGTTATCTGGATACATTATGCCTTCGGCATAAACGGCAAAGTTGAACTTTGACATGGGATCACTCCTTGTTGCGATAGCGGACAGAGTTTTCCAAATCCTGCAGGGCCTGGCTTTTAGACCGGGTAAAAGTTATTCCCTATTTTGGTTAAATAAAGCTAGGCGTTGTTGCGTAGTTCCGCAATACAAATTTACCCAAAACAGCACATTTCATCGAAACGTCATCTTTTGTATCAGCACGGCTTAGCCTTATTACCACAACCTTTGTCTGGTGCTGATATATCCAGCATAAAAGATGATGGCGACACCGGCAAACCAGCTCATAGTCACAGGTTCAGACCAGAATAAATAACCAAAAAGCCCTGCAAAAATTACTGAGCTGTAGGTCCAGATCCCAATATCAGAAGCGGGCGCTAAGGCATAAGCTTTGGTCATCGCCATCTGGCCTATGGCCGCCAATACGCCCATAAAACCAAAAGCCCACCAGGCGACAGCCGGTAGTTCCTGCCAATAAAAAGGCACAGGCACAAAGGAGATAATGGCGGTCAACAAGGAAAAATAAAATACGATACGGGCCGCAGGTTCAGTGTCGGACATATAACGAATGGTGGTTTTAGTCACAGCCACTAGCACAGCCGACAACAAAGCTATTAAAAACAAATAAAAAGCACCACCACCACTGGCAATAGGTAAAGCCAGTAGAACACCACCAAAACCCAAAGCTATGCTAAATAAGGTCAGGCGGCTGGCGGTTTCTTTTAGCCAGAATTTGGCTATTAACGGCACTATAAAAGGCGACATCAACAGCACCACCATAGCCTGAGCTAAGGGCAACTGGCTGATAACATAAAAGAAGCAATACATCGAAATAATGCCGGTGACTGAACGGCTTAAATGCAGATACCAGCGTTTGGTATAGAGCAGTTGTTTACCCTGCAGCCAAAGCCAGGGCAGCATCACCAGCAAAGCAAAAAAATTGCGGAAAAATACCACCTGGGCATGACTGGCGCTGTCGCTGGTCAGTTTGACCAAAGCCCCTATACCGGCAAAACAAGCTTCAGCCAGTAACAGCAATAAGGCGCCTTTAAGCAGATTGGGTTGCATTAGAAATCACATCCACCGAAGAGGCGCGCAGTATA
>CAMLSF010000008.1 GCA_946482615.1 uncultured Chromatiaceae bacterium
GAGTACTCGGCTACGAACCGAGCGGTCGGAGGTTCGAATCCTCCTGCGTCCGCCATTAAACCTGCTAAGTGCAGGTTTTTTTGTTTTTCGCATCCCTGCGAAAAATCCCTTCGGGACCCGCCGTGCGGCGGTCCAAAAACGCTCCAGGCGTTTTTGTGTTTCCTTTTTCCATAAGATGGTTTAAACAACGAAAAGGTAAGAAAGATCATCTGCCGCAAAGTCTTAGCTTAAACTGTTTCTCTTTTGCTCTTTCGGGTTACTGCAGAATTCCAAACCCCAAACCCTAAGCCGCTCTCTCCCCACCATAACAATCCCCGAGCGTAGCTTCCAAAGCGCGGACGACCTGACCTCTGTTCAGAACACCAACCACCGAACCATTCTCCAGCACAGGCAATTGGTGCAAATGCAGGCTGGTGAAGATCACAGCGGCATTCACCAGACTGTCTGATGACTCTACAGTGACTACTTTTTTACTCATGACCTGCGCTATCGTATTGTGCAGGCTACAGAAGTAACTGGCATGCAGCATAGCGGTTAAACAGTCCTGTTCAGACAAATAACCAACCAGTTGATTGTCTTTATCAAAGACTGGTGCTCCGGTCAGGTTAAACTGCCGTAGTTGCTGCACGGCCTGAACTATCGTATCGTCTTGCTGCAGACGTGGAAATTCACGCTGAAAAATATCTTGTACTCTGCTCATGATATGGCTCCTTTGAAGTGATGAGCTCAGCTTATGCCGGATAAATGCTTCAATGAAAACGAATTAATAAGCTTGTCAGCATCGTAATTTACGATTAAAAAACTGGGCAACAGCCAGGGAAGGGGTTTGAAAGGAATGAAACGTATGTTTTATGCGCAGTTAAATCAGTGCCAACAGATTTTTGCTTTACCTTTAAACTCTGTTTTGTATAATGGCGCCTCCAACGCTAGGGGCATAGTTCCAATTGGTAGAACAGCGGTCTCCAAAACCGATGGTTGGGGGTTCGAATCCCTCTGCCCCTGCCACTTCATTCTGATATGAATTCTTTATCGTCCAAGCAGCAATTGCTGCAGTTACTCCAGATACAAGCACTTGAATTACATCAAGAGTTTTCTGCTTTGGCCAAAAAGCCAGACGTGGAAATTGCTGTGCTGGCAGAAGCTGTTGCTGATATCGCCTCTGTAGCCGAAGTTGTTGAACCCGCAGTATCAGTGCCGGCTGAATCCTATGCTGAACCCGATCCGGAACTGACCTTTGCCAAAGACCTGTTACGGGCTATGCATGAATATCAACCACAACTGCAGTGGCGGTTAATTCCGGCCTGTACTGAACCTAAAGTGCAAAACGGACTCTTAGTCACACCTCCGATTGAATTATTACAGTCAGCTCAGCAGAAGAAGTTGCTCTGGTTGTGCCTGCAACAAGAGAGCTAATCCATGCCAACTATACGTAGTGCCACTGCTGCCGATATCCCGGCTATGTTGCAGATAGAACAAAGCGCCAATAGTCATCCCTGGTCGGAAGGCACTTTTCACACTTGCTTTAGCGAGCGCTATTTTAATGCGGTGCTGCTGGATGAAAACGACGTTATCACAGGCTTTTATATAGGCGAAAAAGTCGCAGTAGAAGCCAGTTTATTTAATATTGGTGTATCACCAACAGCCCAGGGGCGGGGTTATGGTCAGCAATTGCTGCAACACTTTATCGCACAGGCGCAGGAGTTAGATGCACTGGACTGCTGGCTGGAAGTGCGTCAATCCAATAGCAAGGCCATTAAGTTGTATGAAAAATGCGGTTTTATTCAAACCGGCTTACGACCAAACTATTACCCAACGGCGACGGGCCGTGAAGATGCTGTTTTGATGGCTTTGCCTTTAGGTTAAGGCAAATACGTTGTACGGCAAGATAATTTCCCGGCCAAAGTGGCTAAATTCTGTGCCTGAGCTTTGGTTACTGCTATAATCGCGCGAAATTTTCCTATTGAACCTCAACCCACTCTGCCAACAGGCTATGCTGTGGGCTTTGTTTATTGATCAAGTTGGATGGCATGACAACCGAACTGTTTTTAGAAGAAGTGAACAAACGCCGCACTTTTGCGATTATCTCTCACCCTGATGCCGGTAAAACCACCATCACTGAAAAAGTGTTGCTGTTCGGACAGCTGATCCAAAAAGCGGGCACGGTCAAAGGCAAAAAGTCTGGCCAGTATGCCACGTCCGACTGGATGGAAATGGAAAAAGAACGGGGTATTTCTGTTACCACTTCGGTGATGCAGTTCCCTTACGCAGACTGTCTGGTGAACTTACTGGACACCCCGGGTCACGAAGATTTCTCGGAAGATACCTACCGTACTTTAACGGCAGTGGACTCCTGTCTAATGGTGATTGACGGCGCCAAAGGTGTTGAAGACCGCACTATTAAACTGATGGAAGTTACCCGTCTGCGCGACACGCCAATCATCACCTTTATGAACAAAATGGACCGTGATATCCGTGATCCTGTGGACTTATTAGATGAAGTGGAAAGTGTGCTGAATATTGCCTGCGCTCCTATCACCTGGCCTATTGCCTCAGGCAAAGAGTTTAAAGGGGTGTACCACATTTACCGTGATGAAGTGATTTTATATAAATCCGGTATGGGCCACACCATTCAGGAACTGGATGTGATTAAAGGCATCAATAACCCTGAACTGGATCAACGTATTGGCTATTACGCAGGCCAGTTGCGTGAAGAAATGGAACTGGTCAAAGGCGCCAGCCACGAATTTGATTTAGAGTTGTTCCGTAAAGGTGAACTCACACCGGTATTTTTTGGTACAGCCTTAGGTAACTTTGGTGTCGATCATATGCTGGATGGTTTAACAGAGTGGGCGCCAGCGCCTCAACACCGGGCCACCACCACCCGGACTGTTGAGCCATCTGAGCCAGCATTCACTGGTTTTGTCTTTAAAATTCAGGCCAATATGGACCCGAAACACCGTGACCGTGTGGCCTTTTTACGGATCTGCTCGGGTAAGTACGAAAAGGGCATGAAAATGCACCATGTGCGTATTGGCAAAGATATGCTGGTGCCACAGGCGTTAACCTTTTTAGCCGGTGATCGTGAACACGTCGAAGAAGCTTATCCGGGCGATATCATAGGTCTGCATAACCACGGTACTATTCAGATTGGTGATACTTTTACCTCTGGCGAAAAGTTTAACTTCACAGGTATTCCAAACTTTGCACCTGAGTTATTCCGCCGTATCCGTTTGCGTGATCCACTGAAACAAAAGCAGTTGCTCAAAGGCTTAGTGCAGTTATCGGAAGAAGGTGCTGTGCAGGTGTTCCGCCCGCTGGATAACAACGATTTGATCGTAGGTGCTGTGGGTGTGCTGCAGTTTGATGTGGTGGTGCACAGATTAAAATCTGAGTACAACGTCGACGCGATTTACGAAAGCGTCAACGTCACAACGGCGCGTTGGGTCTACAGCGAGGATCAGAAAGCCCTGACCGAGTTTAAAAACAAAGCCAGTACCAACCTGGCGCTGGACGGTGGTGATAACCTGACTTATCTGGCCCCTACTATGGTGAACCTGAATTTGTCGATGGAACGTTATCCTAAGATCAAATTCCACAAAACCCGTGAACATTAATTCAGGCGCTCATTAATTCAGGCATAAAGGTTTGTTATGAACATCAAAGAATTATTATCCAGCAAAACCCAGGCCGCTATGGTGGCTTTGGGTTTGCCTGCCGACACCAATACAGCGGTTACCGTCAGTACCAAAGTTGAATTTGGTGACTACCAGATCAACGGTGCTATGGCGGCAGCCAAGTTACTGAAAACCAACCCGCGCGCCTTGGCCGAACAACTGGTGCAACAGCTGGATGTTGCAGATATGGCTGAAAAAGTCGAGATCGCAGGCCCTGGTTTTATCAATATTAGCTTACGTAAAGACTGGTTAGCCGCTCAGCTGGCTGGTGCAGCGCAAAACCCAAGATTAACTTTAGGGGCTAACCCTGCGCCACAAACTGTGGTGGTGGACTATTCAGCACCCAATCTTGCCAAAGAGATGCATGTAGGCCATTTACGCTCCACCATCATTGGTGATGCATTGGTGCGCTGCCTGGAGTTCTGGGGCGATAAAGTCATTCGTCAGAACCATATGGGCGACTGGGGCACGCAGTTTGGTATGCTGATAGCGCATCTGGAAGACAAGCTGGCCGCAGGTGTGGATTTAGAGCAGGTGGCTTTAGCTGATTTGGAAGATTTTTACCGCGAAGCGAAAAAACGTTTTGACGATGAAGCAGGTTTTGCTGATAAATCCCGTGATTATGTGGTGAAGTTACAAAGCGGCGATGCGCACTGCCAGAAGTTATGGCAACTCTTTATCGACACTTCCATTAAACACAGTGAAGAAGTCTACCAAAAGCTGAATGTCACTTTAGGTCATGACGATATTAAGCCGGAAAGTGCCTACAATCAGATGCTGCAGCCTATCGTAGACGAGCTGAAGGCCAAAGGCCTGGCTGTGGAAGATCAGGGCGCGCTGGTGGTGTTTTTACAGGAGCTGGCCGACAAAGAAGGCAACCCATCGCCTTTTATAGTACAAAAAACTGGTGGTGGTTTCCTCTACGCCACCACAGATTTAGCGGCCTGTAAGTACCGCAGCTTCGAATTGGGCGCTGACCGTATTGTGATCTTTACCGATGCCCGTCAGGCTTTGCACTTTAAACAAGTCGAACTGGTGGCCCGTAAAGCAGGGTTGTTAAAAGATCAGGTGGCTTATGATCACTGTCCTTTTGGCACCATGATGGGTGAAGATGGTAAGCCGTTTAAAACCCGTACCGGTGGCACAGTTAAACTGGCTGAATTGTTAGAAGAAGCCGTAGTGCGGGCCCGCGCTGTAGTAGAGCAAAAATCCACTGACTTAAGCGCTGAAGAAATGGCTGAAGTGGCACGTAAAGTCGGTATAGGCGCGGTGAAATTTGCCGATTTATCAAAAAACCGTACCAGCGATTATGTGTTTAGCTGGGATGCGATGTTAAGTTTTGAAGGCGCTACAGCACCATACCTGCAATATGCTTATACCCGCATCAGTGGCATTTTACGCCGTGCTGCTATAGATGAGACTTTTGTTGCGCCGCTTCAGCTTGTCGAAGAGCAGGAAAAACAGTTAGCTGTCAAACTGTTACGCTTAGAAGAAACCTTACAGGCCGTGATGAAAGAAGCTGTGCCTAACTTGTTGTGTAACTATTTATACGAGTTATCCAGCCAGTTTATGAGTTTCTACGAAGCTTGCCCTATTTTAAAAGAAGGCATTGAACCAGACCTGAAAAACAGCCGTTTAATGCTGAGTATTTTAGTGGCCCGCACTTTAAAACAAGGTCTGGATTTATTAGGTATTGAGGTGATGGAGCGGATGTAATTCCGCTTGGGCGAGGCTGGTTCAGCCTAAGGACAAACTGATGAAAATTGCAGATATTCGCCGCAGTTATACCATGGATAAACTGGATCTTGATAAGCTCAATGCCGATCCGTTTTTGCAGTTTAAAGCCTGGCTGAAAGATGCCGTGGCTGCAGAACTGCCTGATCCAACGGCTATGTGTGTCGCGACAGTGGACGCATCTGGCCAGCCGTCACAACGTCTGGTGTTACTAAAAGATGTCAGCAGCAAAGGTTTTGTGTTTTATACCAACTTAGGCAGCCGTAAGGCCTCTGAGCTGGAGCAAAACCCAAAGGTGAGTTTGCATTTTCCATGGCACCCGCTGGAGCGTCAGGTGATTGTTTACGGCACAGCAGAGCGGGTTCCGGCCAGTCAGGTGATGAGTTATTTCTTATCCAGACCTAAAGAGAGTCAACTGGCCGCCTGGGCGTCAGAGCAAAGCCGTCCTGTATCGACCCGTCAGGTGTTGATGCAAAAGTTTGCTGAAATTAAACATAAATTTGAGCAAGGCGATGTGCCTGTGCCTTCGTTTTGGGGCGGCTTTTTAGTCAAACCTCATCAGATTGAATTCTGGCAAGGCGGCGAGCACCGGCTACACGACCGTTTTATGTACAGGCTGCAAGCCGATCACAGCTGGGCCATAGAGCGTTTATGTCCATAATCCCACCTGTACAGGCCGCCGATACGCGGCCTGTATTATTTGATAGCCACTGCCATCTGGATTTGCCGGAGTTATTGCCACAACTGGAGCTGCATCTGGCCAATGCCAAAGCTGTAGGCGTTGCAGGCTTTTTAGTGCCAGCTGTGCAATCTTCGGCCTGGTTGCCTTTGCTGGAATTAAAACAACGTTATGGTTTTTCCATTGCTTTAGGCGTGCATCCCTGGTGGGCCAGCCTGGCAGAACTTGACGCCTTATCCGGACTTGAGGCTTTAGCCGCTTTACCGCAGGTTGGTGCTATAGGCGAAATAGGGCTGGATTTTGCTTTGGATGCAGATAGTTTCGCTGTGCAACGCCAGTGTTTTGAGCTGCAGTTGCAGCTGGCTGCCAAACTAAAAAAGCCGGTGGTTTTGCATCATCGCAAATCACAAAATGAATTGTTGCGGGTGCTTAAGCAGCAAGGGTTTAGCCAGGGTGGTATTTTGCATGCGTTTTCCGGCAGCTTTGCGCAAGGTAAAGCCTTTATCGACATGGGCTTTAAACTGGGGATCGGCGGTACTATTACTTATCAGCGGGCAGAGAAAACCCGCAAAGCCGTCAAACAGTTTCCGCTTACCGCCTTAGTGCTGGAAACCGACTCACCTTCGATGCCGCTCGCTGGTTTTCAGGGCCAAATCAATACACCAGCCCGCTTGCCTTTGGTGCTAAAAGAGCTGGCACAGTTAAGAGGCGAAGATCCTCAGCAGATAGCACAAGTGCTGCTGAATACTACGATTCAGTTGTTCTCACCCTAAAGCAAATTCGCAGCATCTGCTTGTTTGCTTTTCCGCCATTTTTGCCATTGATGCACAATTTTGCTCCAGGTGCCACGTAACATAAAAGCCACTACCCCTGCGAGTAATAACATCCAGAACACTTGCCGCATCAACTGCTGCCAGGCCTGAGTCACAGGCAACAAGCTGGCATCGAGTTTCATGCTGATTTTGATATAACCAATGACCCGATCATCCTGAGTGATCTCCTGCACCATCGCCAGCAAAGCTTGTTCATGCTGAGGGGCGTACAACAGTTGAGCCGCCGCTGTGCCTTGTGAGGCGGATAACTTCACACCGTTGGCGTCATACACCACCACATCCTGCAAATAAGGGGTAGCGGCAATATGGGTGGTCAGCTGATTTAAACTTTCTAATTGGTCGTTGTTAATCAGATAAGCGGCGGTATGAGACAAAGCCACCAAAGTCGATCGCATCAGCTCCGCACTTTGTTGCTGGAACAAAAGCTCACCCTGCTGGTTACTGTTCCACCACCATTGAGATAACACCCAAATGCCCAGCAAGGCCAGCAACAGCTGCGCCAGTCTGAAGTACTTTGAGTTTTTGTTGTGCTGATATCCGCTCAATTGCATGAATTTGCCTGATTTTTACACTGACAATGGCTTAAAAATGTCGGTAGAATGCCACGGCAACAGAATGAAGTACAGGTGGCCCTTTGAGCTTTTATTATAAGATTGACCCAAACTCCTTTGCTGACAACAGTTTAGTTCAGTGGCTGACTGCACAAGACACAGTGCTTTTGCACGCTTCTGGTTTTTATCAAAGCGAACGTGAGGCTGCTGACTCTGTGCCTGCGCCAGAATTCTGGTCTGGCTTAACAACAGGCCAAAGCGCTGCCAGTCTGCGGATTTTTTCCGGCAGCTGCACCTTGCCGCAGCTATTTGAGCTGTTGCAGCTCTTGCCTGCTGATGCGGCTTATCGCTTAAGTTTGTATCGTCCTCACACCGATTTAGCTTTGGCGGTACGTATTGATTTACCGCAGGCTTTAAGTCCGGAGCATATTCAGGCTTTACGTCAGTTCAGTGAAAACTGGGCGGCTGAACTGGTGTATTTACCAGCTCCGGTGTTTTTGCAGCAACCCGGTGTGCTGGTGATGGATATGGATTCCACTGCGATTCAGATTGAATGTATTGATGAAATTGCCAAACTGGCCGGAGTAGGTGAGCAAGTCGCAGCAGTAACGGCCCGGGCTATGAATGGTGAGCTGGATTTTGCCCAAAGTTTGCGTCAGCGTGTTGCTACGCTGAAAGACGCACCGGATAGCATACTGAAACAAGTGCTGGACGCTGTGCCGCTGATGCCGGGTTTAGAAACTTTAGTGGCATGTTTACAGCAGCATCAATGGCAAGTGGTGATCGCGTCCGGTGGTTTTACTTATTTTACTGAAGCCTTAAAACAGCGTTTAAAGCTGACAGCGACTTTTGCCAATCAGTTGGAAATCGTCGATGGCAAGCTGACAGGGCAGGTATTGGGGGCAGTGGTTGATGCTCAGACCAAAGCCGATGTGGTGCAGCAGATTGCCCGTCAATACCAGATCCCGGCCAGTCAGACTGTGGCTATCGGCGATGGTGCCAACGACTTACCTATGCTGGCTGTGGCAGCTTTAGGTGTAGCTTTTCATGCCAAACCTAAGGTACAGGCCCAGGCCAAAGCGGCTATACGGCAAGGTTCATTGTTGCAGTTACTTTATTTGTTGGATCACTGATGCGACATCATCAGCAATCTGAATGGCTGAGTCTGGCGGACTATCAGTTGCATCTGCGGCAACTGACACCTGTCCAGCCTGATTCTGCATATCCTGTGCTGATGCTGCACGGTGCCATTGAAAACAGCAGGATTTTTTACAATGAAAAGGGCAGAGGTTTAGGCTGTTTTTTGGCGGACCATGGGTTTTATGTCAGTTGTGCTGACTTTGCCGGGCGAGGCTTATCCAAACCCACAGCCGGCAGAGACTTTAATCACAGCCAGCAGCAGCTGATTTGTTTGGATATTCCAGCTTTAATCCATCATCTGTATCAGCAGTATCAGCAACCTGTGGTCGTGATTGCGCATTCCTGGGCTGGTGTAGTACTGGCTGCGAGTTTAGCCCGCTTTCCGGAGCTTTTGCCTAAGGTAAAAGCTATAGTCACTTTTGGCTCTAAAAGGGTGATCAGTGTGCGGGGTCTGAAAAAACGTCTGCATATTGATCTGGTCTGGAACCGGCTGGCGCCGCTGCTGTGTCGTTTCTATGGCTATTTACCGGCGAAACAATGGCGTTTTGGTGCGGATAACGAACCTGCGCAGTATTTGCTGGATACCATAGGCTGGATCAGGGGGGAAGCCTTTATTGACCCCACAGATGGTTTTGATTACGCAACGGCCTGTGCCCAACTAAGCTGGCCGGTCAGCTGGCATTTTGCTGCTGTGAACGACAAGTTGTTAGGCCACCCGCTGGATGTGCAGGCTTTTCTGGCGGAAACAGGGTTAAACAGCGGACGTTATACCTTGCTTGGCAAAGCACAGGGGCATCTGCAGGATTATGATCATATTTCCATGCTGACTCATCCGGATGCCTGCAAAGAACACTTCACCGAACTGGAGTTGTGGCTAAAGCAGATGTAGCCTCCCCCCCTGTTCTGGAGGGCGCTTATTCAAAGAGCTGTATACCTGCTAATAACGTCAGGCGTTTTTGCTGTTGTTCTGCAATTTGTTCATTGCTCAGGTTAAAACGTAGTAACACTTCATCTGTAATATCAACGACTTCACCCACACCTACCACGCTCCAGAGTTCTTCTTCCAGTACTTTCGCTTTGTGGATAGCGTACGTGCTGACGTAACCCAGTTCTTTGGCGATATGTTCGGTATCAGGGCGGCCTGTGCGGGATAAAAAGATCTTAAAAGCAAACAACAGATCGGTATGGACCACATCATCGACAAAAGCTTTTTTGGCACTATGCAACTGAAAGTCAAAATCAAATTTGGTTTCAAAGCTTTGTTCTATGTTGTCCTGTCCTGGTATAAAACGTAAAAATACCTCATAACTGAAAGGGACTTCCTGCCGCTTCATTTTTTTCAGCTGATTCGCAAAGTGCAAATTGGTGGCGTTGTTTTTCAACAGCGGCAGCATGGTCATTGACTCGGCATCGTCACTGAACTTTGCCAGTAACTTATGCAATGCATTAGGTTTGGCGCCAATAGCAACCACATCCAGATTGTAACGAATGCCTTGTCGATGAACATAAAATGCGAAACTATCCAGTGCTTTCACATACATGTTTCGCAGGGCTGGGCCAAGACCAGGAAACTTAGGGGTTTCCTCTGCCATCGTCAGTTTGCTTCTGTTGTTATTGATTAACTGCTGAAAGAATATTTTGCCTGGATGATCATTGGTTGGGTCTATCACCCTCATATTCATAATCAGTTTGTTTTTACTGACCGCCATTACTTCATAAGCCAAGCCGGAAAGCTGATGCTTAGTGGTGATTTTTTGCAGTTCCGGCAAACTGATTTTTACCGTATCACCTTTTGAAAAGCTGACAGGTTCTGCACATTCCAGTTGCAGGCCTTTACTGGAAAAGTCACGGCTAAAAGACTGAATATCCGGACCTTTATCCTGTTCCAGCATGACAGTGGTTTTGTATAAAAACCGGCTTTCAGAACGTAGGTTGACATACTGTACTGATGCGCTTTCAAGAGGAGGGATCTGTTCCAGCTTGGCATGCCCAAACACCTTGAGTTGGTTCAGTAAAGCCGCATCATAGGTCATGGCTTTATACAGGCTGCTGCTGTGTGCTGTACTGATATCGGTCAGCGCCACTATGTAACGTAAGTTACGTATAAAGTTTGCGATTAAAGGTGTAGGGGGCTGGTTTAGCTTTTGTACTTCCTGATCGGCGCTATTGGGTAAGGACAATGGAATATGGGCATGAGCAGGCAAAGTACGTAACACTGACATTCTGAACGCACGAAAGCTGGGTTTAGCCGCACCAAAACCAAAAAATACCGATTTTAATTCCGGGTGTTGCTGCAGTTCTTCACTGGTTGCTGAGTAAAAAAACAACCGGCCTTTGGCGGCATGAGTAAAGGTATACAGCACAGTACTATGCTCATTGGCTTCTTTGGCCAGACATTGTTTTAACCGACGGACATGCAATACCTGAGGCAATACATTTTGTTGGCGCTCATCCTGAAAATAATGCATCAGGTGTCTGTTATTTTCAGTGGTCAACACACAGGTTGGAGTCGCTTTGCCATCATTCACCGCCAGGAACACAGGCAATGAACTAATACGTGGCAGATAAAACTGCTCATAACCTTTGATAAACACAGCTTCGTAAGTGTTATCCAGATTGACCTTATAACGTCTTTTATTGCCATGAATAAAATGGTGCAGAAACTCCGAAAAACCTTTTTCATCAGCAAGAGGTAAACGTTTCAGTCTGACATAATAACTTTTGTCAGCAGGCTCAACATCAATTACCTGGTAAGGGATGCCGTTGTTGATACCTAAGGCAAACTCTTGTTCTAAGCCCCGGAAAAATATGGCAACTTTTTGCCCGGCAGTCATTTCTATCGCAAGAGGTATTTTTATTTTACAGCCAGAAACGGACAGATCGCTGGTGGTGGCAGGAAAACGCTCATCCTCTTGCAATAGCACTTCAATATCAATGGAAAAATTCATCCGCTCCTCGCGGCGGACACTGTAACCAGCAAATCGGATCAGCTGAGCGGCTTTGTAGTCGTTTGCTGTTGCGTCAAGATCAGAAGGTACAACAGCCTGGCCAACTGTGCTCGTCATCTCTCCGGTTAATACATCCTGTAATCTTTTATTGGTCTCCTGTTGATGCCGCACTCTGAAGTTGTTATTGGTGTTGGTGACATCTTCAAAAATACCAATAGTGTATTGGCCATATTGTTTCAGTCCTTTTTCGAAGGTCTGTATTGCTAATTCATCCAGATAATGAGTCTGACCTTTGTGCTCAAAAGGACGAACTTCGCCGTCGACCCTGCCCCGTAAATCTATATAATAGCTGCAGGGTTGCGCCAGACGTTTTAATTCCATCTTGATCAGGAATTGCTGCGATTTGGCCAGATCAGCGGTCAATAACTTAAACTCCTCATCAAACAGTTGTGTGTTAATAAGGGGTTTCAGGCGTTCCAATACGCTGCTATGAGCTTGTAAGTCGTTTGTTGTCATGCTCGCTTAAACACTTACAGGGCGTCATGCCCTGTATAAATAATTGGGTTAGAGTAAAACCAGTACGATGTAAAAGCAATAATCGTGCCTTTTAATAAAAAGAGAGCAAAAAATGGCTAAAACTAAAAGTGCCTATGTCTGTAATGACTGTGGTGCCGACTTTGTGCGCTGGCAGGGGCAGTGCACAGAATGTGGTGCCTGGAACAGCATTAGTGAAGTGCGCTTGCCAAGCCTGACAAAACAGCAACGTTTTGACGGTTATGCCGGTGCTGCGGCGGCGAAAGTGATCCGGCTGGATCAGGTCGATTTACAGGATGTGCCACGTTTTAGTTCAGGTTTTGCGGAGTTCGACCGCGTGCTGGGAGGCGGCATAGTGCCAGGTTCTGCCATATTAATAGGTGGTAGCCCCGGTGCCGGTAAAAGTACGCTGCTGTTACAAATTATGTGTGGTCTGGCGACCACAGACAAAGCCCTGTATGTCACGGGTGAAGAGTCGCTACAGCAAGTGGCGTTGCGAGCCCACAGATTAGGGTTACCCACCCAAAACTTAATGATGCTGGCCGAAACCAACGTCGAAACCATTTGCCAACTGGCACAGCAGGAAAAACCCCGCATTATGGTGATTGACTCTATTCAGGTAATGCAGATGGCTGATATTCAGTCTGCGCCCGGCAGTGTATCGCAAGTGCGGGAAAGCGCGGCTTATTTGACCCGTTTTGCCAAACAACAGAATGTGGCTGTGATTATGGTGGGCCATGTCACCAAAGATGGTTCTTTAGCTGGCCCTAAAGTTCTTGAACATTGCATCGACTGCTCGATTTTATTAGATGGTGATACGGACAACAGATTCCGTACCCTACGAGGCAATAAAAACCGCTTTGGTGCTGTCAACGAGCTGGGGGTTTTTGCGATGACAGGTCAGGGCATGCGTGAGGTGAAAAACCCATCTGCTATTTTTTTAAGCCGGGGTAAGGAAGATACGCCTGGCTCTATTGTGATGGTGTTGTGGGAAGGCACCCGGCCTTTGCTGGTGGAGATCCAGGGCTTAGTGGATTATTCGCCACTGAATAACCCCCGTCGTGTCACTTTGGGTATGGAGCAAAACCGTATTTCAATGTTGCTGGCTGTATTGCATCGTCATGCCGGTATTCAAATGGCCGATCAGGATGTTTTTGTCAACGTGGTGGGTGGCGTGAAGGTCAATGAAACCAGCGCTGACTTAGCAACCTTGCTGGCATTGGTCTCCAGCTTTAAAAACAATGCTTTGCCCAATGAGCTGGTGGTGTTTGGTGAAGTAGGCTTATCCGGTGAAATCCGTCCTGTACCCAGTGGTCAGGAGCGCTTAAAAGAAGCGGCAAAACATGGCTTTAAACGCGCCATAGTGCCAGTGGCCAATGCACCGAAAGAAACTATTCCGGGAATGACAGTAGTAGCGGTCAGTAAGTTATCCGAAGCCTTGGATGCTTTGTAAGCGCAAAGTTACGCATAAGCTGAAATAAAAAAACGGCCTAAAAGCCGTTTTTTTATTTCTGTCTTTATCCCCTAAGTAATTGATGTTGCAGCGAGGCGACAAGTGATTGAGACCCCAGGAGCATAGTGAACTATGTGACTGGGGCGAAAGCACGCAGTCAACAAAGCTGCAGCTTCAATTACGACGGGGATATTAATTCAGAGCGTTAGGGAAGTTCAGCAACAATACCGCTTTGGCATCGTCACGTAATTTCACTAAACCTAATTTGTCATAGCTGTCGACCATAATCATCAGCGCTTGTTCTACTTGAGGTGAATCGCGGTAGTACTCCACAATGTATTTACAACGATTGGCAGCAGCTAAATGAGCACCACGACGGACGTAGTAATCAGCAACCAGTAATTCGTAACGCACCAGGCGCTCTTTAATAGCAAACATACGTTTTCTGGCATCGTTAGCATATTTGCTGTTTGGGTAAGTGCTGACCAGAATTTTGAAATCTTCAAAACCTTGTTTCGTGCTCGACATATCACGGTCTGCGCGGTCTATGCCAACAAACTCCTGGAAGGAGTTTTCATCGACTTTAATATTGCTTAAACCACGCATGTAGTAGGCATAATCCAAATCCGGATGGTTTGGGTTTAAGCGGATAAAACGGTCAATACTGGCTAAAGACTGAGTGGTATCACCGCTTTGGTAATAGGCATAAATTAAGTCCAGCTGCACCTGACGCGACAAAGGTCCGAATGGATAGCGGCTTTCCATCGCCTTTAACAGCTCAATAGCCCTGTTATAAAGACCTGAATCCAGCACATCTTTGGCTTCTTCATACATTTGCTGAGCAGACTGGTTGGTATTGACCAGTTCTTCTTCGGCATTTTTATTCCCCGCGCAGGCGGTTAGTGTTAAAGCTAGGGCGATTATGGCTAAAAAATTCACTTTCATTTAAAAATCCGCTACTACTTAAACCTATTGGCTATTTAGTCTGGAGTAAAACCGTTAAAATAACCTTTTATGGCCCGATTCTAACCCAGACAGTTCGGGTATGCACACAGGATAACTGGTTCCGACATGACAAAACAGATAAAACTTGCAGAAATTGTACCTGACCATCTTTTTGGTAAGCGCTTAGATCAGGTATTAGCCGAAATGTTCCCGGACTATTCGCGCTCCAGAATAAAAGAGTGGATCTTAGCCGATTGGGTTCAAATCAATGGCAAGCTCTGTAACACCCCCAGAGAAAAGTTGCTCGGTGGCGAGTCTGTGTTGATCCAGGCTGAGTTACCGGACGACGAACGTTTTGAAGCTGAAGCTATAGAGCTGAATATAGTTTACGAAGACGAGCACATTATGGTGATCAATAAACCTGCGGGTTTAGTGGTGCATCCGGGTGCTGGTAATTCAGACGGTACTTTACTCAATGCGTTATTGCACCATTGCCCATCCATAGCCGAAGTGCCACGGGCCGGCATAGTGCATCGTCTGGATAAAGACACTACAGGTTTAATGGTAATTGCCAAAACTATTCCGGCTCAGACTCATTTAGTGGAAGCTATGCAGGAGCGGGAAATCACCCGTGAATACGAAGCTATTTGTCATGGCACTATGACAGCGGGCGGTACAGTGGATGAGCCTATCGGCCGTCACCCGACCAAACGTACTCATATGGCGGTGACCAGCTCAGGTCGTCCTGCGGTCACACACTACCGCGTGATGGAAAAATTCCGCGCCCATACCCGTTTGCGTCTGCGTCTGGAAACAGGCCGGACTCACCAAATCCGTGTGCATATGACCTACATCAACTATCCGTTGGTCGGCGACCCTGTTTACGCCGGGCGTCCGCGTCCACCGCGTAAAGCCGATGAAGCTCTGTTAACTGTATTACGTGGCTTTAAGCGTCAGGCTCTGCATGCAGCTATGTTGCGTTTAGCTCATCCTATCACCAGTGAAATTCTGGAATGGCATGCGCCAATTCCGGACGATATGGTGCAGTTGACGCTGGCTTTACGTGAAGACACTGAGATTCACGGTCTGGATTTTGCCTGATGTTTAAAGCGGACTGGCCTGCGCCATCTCAGGTAAAAACTGCGATCAGCGCCCGGGAGGGCGGGGTCTCTTTAGCCCCTTATACCGGTTTGAATCTGGGCAGTCATGTCAGTGATTCAGCACAGGCCGTGGCGCAGAATCGTCAACTTTTTATGCAGCAGGCGGCCATGCCTGCTGAGCCTTTGTGGTTGAATCAGGTGCATGGCACAGAGTGTGTGGTACTGGAGCAGACTGATTTTTCAGCAGGCCCAGTCACTGCCGATGCCAGCACCACCAAAACCAGAGGTCTGGTCTCTGTGGTGTTAACCGCAGATTGTCTGCCGGTGTTGTTTTGTGATGCTGCTGGTACTCAGGTCGCTGCTGCTCATGCCGGCTGGCGTGGTCTGGTCGATGGAGTGCTGGAACAAAGCCTGGCACAGTTTTCTGATCCAACGACAGTTATGGCCTGGTTAGGCCCTGCTATTGGTCCCGCAGCTTTTGAAGTCGGCGATGAAGTACGCCAGGCTTTTATTGCAAAAGATGCCAAAGCCGATGCTGCTTTTACACCCGTGCCGGGTAAAAGCGGCAAATGGCTGGCTGATTTATATCAGTTGGCTCGTTTACGTTTGAGAGCTGCTGGTGTGAACCAGATTTATGGAGGCGGCTTTTGTACCTACACCGACAAGGACAGTTTTTACTCCTACCGTCGTGATGGCCAAACAGGCCGGATGGCAAGCTGTATCTGGATAGATTGATATAAGTCAAATTTTTGACGTTTTATCGCTTGATAATTAACCTCCGCTCCCCCATCTTAATGCCAACAGTAGTTTGAGGTGTGGGGAGATAGATAGTATGAGACTCGACAGATTCACCAGTAAATTCCAGTTGGCAATAGCCGAAGCTCAGTCTATGGCATTAGGCCGTGACCATCAGTTTATTGAACCTATCCATTTGATGTTTGCTTTGCTGAATCAGGAAGGTGGCTCCACCAAAGATCTGTTCAGCAAAATGGGTATCAACACCAATGAACTGCGTTCCAAATTATCCCAGGCCTTAGAGCGTTTACCCAAAGTCGATGGGGTAGATGCCAATGTGCAGCTGTCTGCTGCCACCATCAGCCTGTTGAATTTATGTGATAAATACGCGCAAAAGCGGAAAGACCAGTACATCTCCAGCGAGTTATTTGTGTTGGCTGCCTGTGAAGATAAGTCTGAACTGGGCCATTTGTTGCGTTTGCTGGGGGTGGATAAAGCTCTGGTAGAAAAAACCATAGAACAAATCCGTGGTGGCCAGAATGTGGATGATCCGAACGCGGAAGACAGCCGTCAGGCTTTAAGCAAATATACGGTGGATTTAACGGCACGGGCTGAAGCCGGTAAGTTAGATCCTGTGATAGGCCGTGATGAAGAAATCCGCCGTTGTATTCAGGTGCTGCAGCGCCGCACTAAAAATAACCCTGTGCTGATTGGTGAGCCTGGTGTAGGTAAAACCGCCATAGTCGAAGGGTTAGCGCTGCGTATTATCAATAAAGAAGTGCCGGAAGGTTTAAAAGATAAAAGAGTATTGTCTCTGGATATGGGCTCTTTATTGGCCGGTGCTAAATATCGTGGTGAATTTGAAGAGCGATTAAAAGCCGTACTGAATGAGCTCTCCAAAGAAGAAGGCCGGGTGATTTTGTTTATCGACGAAATTCATACCATGGTTGGCGCTGGCAAAGCCGACGGCGCTATGGATGCCGGCAATATGCTCAAACCTGCGTTAGCGCGCGGTGAGTTGCATTGTTTAGGCGCCACTACCTTGGATGAATACCGTAAATACATTGAAAAAGATGCGGCGCTGGAGCGGCGTTTCCAGAAAGTGATAGTGGACGAGCCTTCTGTCGAAGACACCATCGCTATTTTACGGGGCTTAAAAGAGCGCTACGAGCTGCACCATGCGGTAGAAATTACCGATCCGGCCATAGTGGCTGCTGCTACTTTGTCGCACCGTTATGTCAGCGACAGGCAACTGCCGGATAAAGCCATAGATTTAATAGACGAAGCAGCGTCCAGCATCCGGATGCAGATGGACTCTAAGCCGGAAGAGCTGGACAGATTAGAGCGGCGTATTATTCAGCTGAAGCTGGAAGACAATGCGCTGGCAAAAGAAACGGACGAGGCCACCAAAAAACGCCGTGAGATGATTTTGGAACAAATCCGCGAACTGGATCTGAAATACAACGAGCTGGATGAAGTCTGGACCTCAGAAAAAGCCGCGTTGCAGGGCACGCAAAATATCAAAGCCGATTTGGAGCAAGCCCGGCTGGATATGGAGGTAGCGCGCCGTGCCGGTGATTTAAACCGGATGTCGCAGCTAAAATATGAACGTATTCCAGCGCTGGAGAAACGACTGGATTTAGCCTCTCAGGCTGAAATGCATGAAATGACCTTGCTCAGAAACAAAGTGACTGAGCAGGAAATTGCCGATGTGTTGTCCAAAGCTACGGGTATTCCGGTCAGCAAAATGCTGGAAGGGGAGCGCGATAAACTGCTGCGAATGGAGCAGGAACTGCAAAAACGTGTGGTAGGGCAAACTGAAGCTTTAGAAGCTGTGTCCAATTCCATCCGCCGTTCCCGAGCCGGTTTGGCCGATCCGAATAAACCTATAGGTTCCTTCTTATTTTTAGGCCCTACTGGTGTAGGTAAAACCGAACTGACCAAAGCTTTAGCTCAGTTCCTGTTTGATACCGAAGAAGCACTGATCCGCATTGATATGTCGGAGTTTATGGAAAAACACACAGTCTCGCGTTTAGTTGGCGCTCCGCCTGGTTATGTCGGTTATGAAGAGGGGGGCTATTTAACTGAAGCTGTGCGGCGTAAACCTTATTCCGTAGTGCTGCTGGATGAAGTGGAAAAAGCCCATCCGGACGTGTTTAACATTCTGCTGCAGGTGCTGGACGATGGTCGTTTAACTGATGGTCAGGGCCGCACTGTGGATTTTAAAAACACAGTGATTATTATGACTTCGAACCTGGGTTCGGATTTGATTCAGGAGCATTATCAGCATCAGGATTATCAGCAAATGAAAGATATGCTGATGGAAGTGCTGAGCAAACACTTCAGACCAGAGTTTTTAAACCGGCTGGACGAAACCGTGGTATTCCACCCGTTGGACAATGCCCATATCCGCCATATTGCTTCTATCCAACTGCAGCGCTTACGTTTACGGTTGCAGGATAAAGGTTATGGTTTGTCGGTCACGGACGCTGCTTTGGATCTGTTGGCCGCTGCAGGTTTTGATGCTGTGTTTGGCGCGCGGCCATTAAAACGCGCTATTCAGCATCATATTGAGAACCCGTTGGCTCAGACTTTACTTAAAGGTCAGATCAAAGCTAATTCAGTCGTGACTGTAGATGCGCAAGGTGGACAGTTTGTCATTGGTGATAAGCTTTAATACCTGTACAGAGCAGTTATTTTAGTGTTTATAGGTTTTTATGCAGGTAAAAGCTTGATTTTACAGCATTGGTAAGCACTATTAGAGAATGCGGACTGTGCTGTAACGCACAGTCCCATAGTAATTGTTACAAATTAGCGTAAAATTTTGCTTGCAAAATAAGCTGTATCGGATAGCATGCAGCTGTGAAATTATATCTACATTTACAAGGAGTTAACATGTTAAAGAAATCTTTGTTAATCGCGGCTTTGTCCGTTGCTTCTGTGGCTCAGGCTGCTGAAGGTTACTATTTTGGTGTTCAGTACGGTAAAGTTTCTATGCAAAACGTATACGAAACTCAGTCTGGCAACTTCGATACATTAGGTGGTTCTTTTGGTTACCAAATCAATGACATGTTTGGTGTAGAAGTGCGTGGCCAAATTGGTAGCCGTGCAGACTCGTTTCGTGATGAAGATGACTTGCTGATCAGCGTTAAATTAGAAAATAACGTTGCTTTAGTTGGTACTCTGACTGCTCCAATTTATGGTGGTTTCAGCTTAGTCAGCCACGCCGGTCTTGCCTCAACAAGCTACTATGCTCGTACTTCTGCTGGTGGTGACGATGTGAGCGAAACTGGTTTAACTTACGGTGTTGCAGGTGTTTACAACTTCACTGATAAGTTTGCTGTTACTCTGGAAGCCAGCGTGCTGCCAAAAGTAGAAGAAGATGGTCTTGATAATGACGTAAACGCTTTTGGTTTAGGTATCAAATACAGCTTCTAATTGTTGCTGCATCAAAGCGAATAATGCCGACTTTATTGTCGGCATTTTTATATCTGAATTCACCAGACTAAGTTGCCAGCTTCCCTGCTGGCATTTTCATTTGATTTCATGATGAAAACGTGCGGGTAAGGTTCGCAATTTCAGCCGCTTGCTGGTGCAGGCGTTTGTTATTGTCGGATACCAGCTGCATATTGTTTAAGTTTTCATCAGCAATATGCTGGATATTCTGTACGTTACTCGCTACTTCACCTGCCATTTGGCCTTGCTGAGTCGCTGCAGTGGCGATTTGTGAAGATAATTGGTCTATGGTGTCGACCATAGCCACAATGTCCGACAACTGTGCTGTGCTGTGAGTGGTTTGGGTGACACATTCTTCCACCTGTTCACGGCTTTGGGTCATGGTTTTACCCCAGCTCAATAAAGTTTGCTGAATTTCGCCAATAGAACGCTGAATTTGTTCTGTGGCTTTATGTGTGCGTGACGATAAGGCCCGCACTTCATCAGCAACCACGGCAAAACCACGACCATGTTCGCCAGCTCGCGCAGCTTCAATAGCGGCGTTTAATGCCAACAAGTTAGTCTGATCGGCAATCCCCTGAATTTCTGTCATCACAGCACCAATACGCTCAGCTTCTACCGCTAAGTTGTCTGCAGTGCTGGCGGCTCCCTGAACTTCAACGGCCAGTTTTTTGACTGTATTGGCCGTTAGCAACATAACCTGTTCAGCTTGCTGACAAATTTGTTGAGCTTCGCCCACTTTTTGATTGGTTTCGCCTGTACGCTGGGCGATATCCTGCACTGTGCTGCTCAGCTGTTGAGTGGCGGTGGCGATAGACACCAATTGCTGACTTTGTTGATGAATACCACGTTCGGTTAAATGCACAGCTTCTTCCAGGGTGTCGGCAATACTAGTCAGTTTGTTGGTGCTGTCTTTGGTGCGGCCTAACACTGTACGCAAACGGGCCTGATGCATCTGATGACGAAAATCTGCAATCGAAAATGCGGTTTTACCGCTGTAGACATAACGGGACACTGAATCAAAGTCTTGTTTAATTTTCTGCAGCTGGGCTGGAGTATCCACTAACTCGTCATACATCAGCACAAAGAAAATAGCCGGGATAAGTAACGCCAGCCATAAAGCATGAGACCAGAGCAATGCGCCTGCAGCTATTAAGATAAAACTGCTCAGCAGCGCAATAAGGCGGCGCAGATTCGGGTTCGTATTCCACTGGTTGACGGCTTTACCTGAGTTGATTGCCTGATAACAGCGGTCAGCTCTTTGGATCAGCTCCGGACTGGCTTTTACCCGAACGGACTGGTAGCCAACCAGTTGTTGTTGCTGATATATAGGAGTGACAAAGGCATCAACCCAATAATAACGCCCGTCTTTACAACGGTTTTTAACCATGCCACGCCAGGATTGACCTTGCTTTAAGTGAGCCCAGAGGTCGGCAAAAGCGGCTGCCGGCATATCAGGATGACGCACCAGATTGTGGTTTTTTCCCACCAGTTCATCTTCGCTGTACCCTGCAACCTGACAAAATGCGGCATTTGCATAGGTGATGACACCCCGTGTATCTGTAGTGGAGACTAACTCTTGTCCGGCATCGTATTGAACTTCCTGGTCAACAATGTGCTGGTTGCGGCGGTTCATGCATATTTCCTTTTTATTTATCATTCAGTTAATCTGGATCAAAGCGGCGGCATTATTTCAAAGATCTCTCAGATAAGCGAGCTTAGGAGCATTATGCAAGTATCTGCCATTATGACCAGAAAGTTGACTATGGTTGACCCGGATATGAGTTTGTCTGTCTTAAAAGACATCTTTAATCAGTCAAAATTTCAGCATGTGCCCGTGGCTGACGCAAGCCGACGTTTGGTAGGTATAGTTTCAGTGAAGGATTATTTCAAAGCCCTGGCCCCTGTGATGGACTCAGCTTCGGAAAAAACCTTAGATATTTTTGTTACCAGCCGCAAAATTAAGCACGTGATGACCAGCCCTGTGATTGCAGTACCTGAAGATTATCCTGTAGTGAAAGCTGCTGCTTTATTGCTCAAACACAATATTGGCTGTTTACCTGTGACAGATCAGGATGATGTGGCTATAGGTATAGTGTCATGGAAAGATATTATGCGGGTTGTAGTGTTACAGGCGGCGCGCAAAAGCAGATTAGCTTATGGTGCTTCGTCTGAAGAAGAGTAAAATAACAGCATCATTTTATGTCAGAGAAACTTAATCTGCAGGCGCTCTTGTTTTTTAATTTCAGCCGCCCCATTTTAACCTCTGCTTTTTATCAGAATAAGGGATCAGCTTGAGTCATTTCCTCGAACAACGTCTGGCTGCACTTGGCACCACGTCATTTCAAACTGCAATTAAAGGGATCAGACGGGGTATTGAGCGGGAGACATTGCGGATCAAACCCGATGGTCAACTGGCACAAAGCGACCATGCTAAAGCCTTAGGGTCGGCTTTAACTCATCCCTTAATTACCACTGACTTTTCTGAGTCTTTGCTGGAGTTTATTACCCCGGCCCAGACCGATATAGAGGTCACTTTAAAGCAACTGACTGACATTCATAAGTTTGCTTTATCCCACATAGGTGATGAGCGACTCTGGGCTGGTTCTATGCCTTGTTATATCAACCATCAGGATGAAATCCGACTGGCGCAATACGGCAGTTCGAATGTAGGCACTATGAAAACAGTGTACCGCCAGGGCCTGAAAAATCGATATGGCAGTATGATGCAGGCCATCAGCGGTGTGCATTTTAATTTCTCTATTCCGGAAGCGTTCTGGCAGCAATATCAGCAATTACTTGGCGATACAGGGGATTTGCAGGATTTTATTTCTGCGCAGTATTTGCACCTTATACGCAACTACAAAAGATTTGTCTGGCTGGTAGTGTATTTGTTTGGTGCTTCCCCTGCTATGTGCAGCTCGTTTTTACAAGGTCGCGAACCTAAATATAAGTTCCAGAGCCTTGGCAAAGGGTCTTTGTATTTACCTTATGCCACATCGCTGCGGATGAGTGATTTGGGCTACACCAACAGTGCTCAGTCCAGCTTAAATATCAGCTACAACAATTTACCGGATTATATCAAAGGCTTGCGTCAGGCCATTTCGACCCCTTCTGCTGAGTACGCTTCTATTGGTGTGAAAGTGGATGGCAAGTACCAGCAGCTCAACAGCAATATTCTACAGATCGAAAACGAATTTTATTCGACCATCCGGCCTAAACGCACCACCCAAAGTGGCGAGCGCCCAACCTGTGCGTTAAAACGCCGTGGTGTGGAGTATATTGAAGTGCGGGCTTTGGATGTAAATCCATTCAGCGCTGTGGGTATTAATGCGGAACAAATGCGTTTTCTCGATTTGTTTTTAATCTACTGTTTACTGGAAAAAAGCCCGGATTTATCGGCTGAAGAACAAGCAGTCACAGAGCGGAATCTGCGTAAAGTAGTGACAGAAGGTCGCAGACAAAATCTGGATCTGGATGACAATGGCCAGCCGCGTTTAATGCTGGACTGGGCTGAACAACTGTTTTCGGATTTGATGCCTATTGCCGACTGGATGGACGCAGCTCATGGTGGTGATGCCTACAGAGCTGTGATCAAAGAGTTTTATCTGGGACTGTTGGATCCTAATCAAACCTACTCAGGCAAGTTGCTCAGCCGTTTAATAGCGCAGCAGCAGGATAGTCCTTACTACGCCCTGGCTCTGGCGGAGCAGTGCAGGCAACAACTGGCAGCCATGGACTATCAGATCTACAGCGAAGCGGAGTTTGAGCAGATGGCGCAGCAATCTTTGCTGGAGCAGCAGAAGATTGAACAGGCGGATGATCTGAGTTTTGATCAGTATCTCGAACGGTATTTTGCTGATTTGTAACGACAAAGCCGGGCAATTAACCCGGCTTTTTTCTGTGGTAGGATTCAGGCATAAAAAAACGGTCAGCAAGCTGACCGTGAAAACTAAGGATAAGGATAATCCAGGGATGAAAAACAAAAACTTGGTTGAATCCGTTCCTTGAGTTAGTCTGAGCCCTGTTTTAAAAAGTTCAGCGTCAGATGAAAAAAATTAAAAAAACTTTACTCTTCTTATCCCTGGCCACAGTGTTGACTGGTTGTGCCACAGCCCCGCCAAAAAACAGCTCTAATTTATGTGAAATATTTCGTGAGCATGAAGATTGGTATGATGCTGCAGCCGATATGCGTGACAAATGGGACGTACCCATTCATGTCCCTATGGCGATGATGTATCAGGAAAGCAGCTTTAAACACGATGCGCAGCCTCCTATGGAATATTGGTTTGGTTTTATTCCTGTCGGCCGTGCCAGTACAGCTTATGGTTATGCTCAGGTGAAAGATGAAACCTGGGAAGATTATGGCCGGGAAACCGGTAGCTATTTTGCAGCCCGCTCCAACTTTGATGATGCTCTGGACTTTATGGGCTGGTATATCAACAAGAGCAGTCGTATTAACAAAGTGTCGAAGTCGGATGCCTATGCGCAGTATCTGAATTATCACGAAGGCTGGGGCGGCTATAAACGTGGCAGTTATTACAAAAAGCGCTGGCTGATGGAAACCTCCCGCAAGGTTCAGCAAAGAGCCACTCTGTATCAGCGTCAGTTACAAAGCTGTGAAGACGAATTTAAAAGCGGCTGGTTTTTTGGCTTGTTTGGGTAACTGAATCCGGTCTTGTATCGGAAGATGATATTGTAGGGGCGCGGTTTATCTGCGCCCGGCTCCAATGTTCATTCAAGTGCGGCGGATATATTAGTTCTGTTGCAAATGTGGCATCAGCCGCACTGTTTTAATCATATTATCCTGCACTTCGACTATCTCCATCGGGCAACCCGCCAGAGTTAAACCTAGACTTGCTTCCGGAATTTCTTCAAGGTATTCCAACACCAGGCCATTTAAAGTTTTAGGGCCGTCTGTGGGAAAATTCAGCTGCATGTCCCGGTTTAAATCCCGCAAGTTAATACTACCGTCCACCAGATAACTGCCATCGGCCTGAGGCTGAATTTCATCATTCTGATGATCGGCGATATCCGTAGTGAAGTTACCTACCACTTCTTCGAGTATATCTTCTAAAGTCACTAAGCCCTGAATATCACCGTATTCATCGACCACCAGCCCTATACGTTCTTTCGAAGTTTGAAACTTGTGGAGTTGAGTGTTCAGTGGCGTATTTTCCGGAATAAAATAAATTTCCCGCACTGAGCGCAATAAAGAGGCTTTGTTTAACTGCTCTTTTAATGCCAGGCGAGCTAATTCGCGGCTATGGATAAAACCTAAAGCATCATCGACACTGTCGCGGTACAACAAAATACGGTTGTGTTGTGCGTTAGACAGCTGACGCACTATGTCTTTCCATTCATCGTTGATATCCACTCCAACCAGTTCGTTGCGCGGGATCATAATGTCTTCGACTGTGGCTTTTTCCAGGTCCAGCACGCCGACCAGCATATTCTGATGTTGTTGTGGAATTAAAGCCCCGGCCTCATGCACTACGGTGCGCAGCTCTTCAGAGCTTAAGCTGCTGCCATGGTGTTGTTCAGCACTGACTCCAAGCCAGCCTAAAAAAGTATTGCAGATTTTATTCAGTAACCAGACCACTGGATAAAGCACTTTCATCAGAGGTTTGAGGATCACTGAACTTGGAAAGGCCACTCGCTCAGGGTGCAACGCCGCCAGAGTTTTTGGTGTGACTTCACCAAAAATCAGAATGATCAGAGTTAAAGCTACTGTGGCTATTGCAATACCATAGTCACCATAAAGCCGAAGGCCAATCACTGTTGCTATGGCAGAAGCGGCGATATTGACCAGATTATTACCAACCAGTATTAAACCAATCAGACGATCACGGCGTTCCAGCATTGAAGTGACACGCAGCGCGGCTTTGTGCTGTTCATTGGCGAGGTGTTTAAGCTTGTATGGATTCACCGACATCATGCCGGTTTCAGAAGCTGAAAAGAATGCAGAACATAACACCAGCAGACCCAAAATGAGAAACAGGGTGCTGGTTGAGATCTCGTCCAAAAGTACTGTACCTGTAGGGCTAATCGAAGTTATTTGATATTACGAAGTGCCCGCCAAGTCAAGCCTTAATGGCCCCTGAGCAGAAAAAGCTGTTATCCGAGCCGGTCCAGTATCACTTCACGCACAAAACGGCTGCCAAAATAAGCCAGAGTCAACAAAATGCTGCCAGTGAAGGTTAAAGCAATAGCCAGACGACCACGCCAGCCTAATTGGGCATGCCCCCACAACAACACCACAAAGACCAGAAAGGCGACCGAACTCAAAATGTTTTTATGCAGATTGTGGGCGGCAAGCCAGTTATCCGTAAAAGCAGCTCCGCTGAATAAGGTTAAACCCAGCAATAAGGTGCCTAACAACAATACTCTGAACTGCAGCTGTTCCACTTGCAACAAAGGCGGTAAAAACTGATTACCTAACATAAAGTCTTTTTGCTTCAGTTTTTTGCTGATGTAGTGCACTTGCAGCGAATGCAAAGTGGCCACTATTAATAAAGTGTAAGCGACAAAGGCCACTATGATATGCATCAACAGGATAGGGTTGTGTTCAAAATGTTGCATTTGCACTTCCGCAGGCAACAGCAAAACCGCCAGCTGCGTCAGCGCTGAAAAACCATAAACAATAGGCAGCAATAATACGGTTGGCGTGCGAAGGGCGGTAATAGTAATAGCTGTGCTGATTAACCAGCAAACCAGTGAAATCACATTCAGCAGACTAAAGTTCTGACCCGAGTCGGCAAAAATAGAATCTGCCAGAAACAGCATATGGCAAACAATGGCCAACAAAGCTGAGCTGAACATCAATTTGTAGTTAGGACCCTGAGGATGCACCAGGCGGGACAATACCATACCGGTGGCCAGCAAATAACCAACTAAAGCCACAACGGGTAACAGCTCAACTACCATAAATCAGATCCTGTTGATTCGTGAAGATTTAACATTCTATTGCAAATTACTCGCATTTGACAGTGTAAGCTTGTGTATTCAGAGTGACTGCTTCTGCTCAGATGGCGGCTGACTCCTTACTCGCGCTGGGGTATAATCCGGCCATATTGTATATCAGGTGCTAAGTTATGTTTGAAAACCTGTCGGACCGCTTAACCAAAACGCTGAAGAACATCAGCGGTCGTGGTCGTTTAACTGAAGATAATATCAAAGAAACCTTACGTGAAGTGCGGATGGCGCTGTTAGAAGCCGACGTGGCTTTGCCTGTGGTGCGTGACTTTGTCAATCAGGTCAAAGAACGTTCTGTGGGCATTGAGGTCAGTAAAAGCCTGACGCCTGGTCAGGAATTTCTGAAAATAGTCCGCAAAGCATTAGAAGATGCGATGGGCGAGGCCAACGAAGAACTGGCTCTGAATGTTCAGCCTCCTGCTGTGGTGTTGATGGCAGGTTTACAGGGGGCGGGTAAAACCACTTCTGTTGGTAAATTGGCTAAGTTCTTAAAAGAGCGGAAAAAGAAAAAAGTATTGGTAGTGTCTGCTGACGTCTATCGTCCTGCGGCTATTAAACAGTTGGAAACACTGGCCAAAGAAGTTGGGGTTGAGTGTTTCCCTAGTACTGTCAATCAGAAACCTATCGATATAGTCAACGCTGCTATAGCCCATGCCCGCCTGCAAATTTTTGATGTGCTTTTAGTTGATACCGCAGGTCGTTTACACGTAGACGATGAAATGATGGGCGAAATCAAAGCTCTGCATGCGGCGGTAAAACCTATAGAAACGCTGTTTGTGGTCGACGCCATGACAGGTCAGGATGCGGCCAATACCGCCAAAGCCTTTAATGAAGCTTTGCCTTTAACAGGTGTGATCCTGACCAAAGCCGATGGTGACGCCCGTGGTGGTGCTGCATTATCTATCCGTCATATCACAGGCAAGCCGATTAAGTTTATCGGTATGGGCGAAAAAACGGACGCCTTAGAGCCATTCCATCCGGATCGTATCGCCTCCCGTATTCTGGGGATGGGCGATGTGATGAGCCTGATCGAACAAATAGAGCAGAAGGTTGATAAAGAGCAAGCCGCCAAAGTCGCTGCCAAAGTGATGAAAGGGCAGGGCTTTAGTTTAGAAGATTTCCGTGACCAGTTGGTGCAGATGCGCAGTATGGGCGGCATGATGTCAATGCTGGATAAATTACCCGGCATGAAAAACTTACCTGCTGGCGCTATGGACCAGATGGGCAATAAGCAGTTCAATAAAATGGAAGCCATTATTAATTCCATGACGAAAAAAGAGCGCTTGTTTCCCGATTTGATTAAAGGCTCCCGCAAAAAACGTATAGCCGCAGGTTCAGGCACCCAAGTGCAGGATGTAAACCAGTTGCTGAAGCAATTTACCCAAATGCAGAAAATGATGAAGCAGATGTCCGGTAAAGGTGGTCTGATGAAGATGATGCGTGGTATGGGAGGTAAGTTACCGCCGGGCTTATTACCGCCGCGTTAAGTCCTGTTTTGCGGCATGGTAGCCCGCCCTTTGCTAAAAGCTGAAATATGCGGCCAAAGCCCGAAAAACCTTGCAAAGCAGGCAAAAATCCGTACAATTCACCGACCCCACGGTCTGACCGCGGGGTTTGTTATTTTTTTAAATCCTGAACGATTATTAGAGGACGGTATGGTAACTATTCGTTTACAACGTGGTGGCGCGAAAAAGCGTCCATTTTACCAAGTTGTGGTAGCGGACAGCCGTTTTGCTCGTGATGGCCGCTTTATTGAGCGCGTGGGTTTCTTCAACCCAATCGCTGGCGGTGCAGAAGAGCAAACGCGTATTGACTTAGAGCGTATCAACCACTGGGTATCGCAAGGCGCTTCTTTAAGCGACCGCGTTGCTTCATTGGTGAAAGCTGCTAAGAAAGCTGCTGCTTAATAGCTAAAATAAAGGTCGGAGTTTCACCTTGAACGGTAAAGATTTAGTTGTCTTAGGTAAGTTTGGCGCTGTTTACGGCATCAACGGGTGGCTAAAAGTAAACTCCTATACCGATGTCCCGGAAGGGATTTTTGATTACACACCCTGGCAAATTCAACTGCAGGGTAACTGGCGTCAAGTGCAGATCAGCAGTAAAAAACGACATGGCAATGGCCTGATCGTCAAACTGGCTGAAGTGTCTGACCGTGACCAGGCTCAACTCTACGTTAATGCGGATATCGCAGTAGAGCGTTCTGCATTACCCCAGCTTGCTGAGGGTGATTACTACTGGCGTGACCTGATGGGCATGGCTGTAGTGAACGAGGCTGGTTATCACTTAGGTGAAGTGGTCGACATGATGGAAACGGGCTCAAACGACGTTCTCGTTGTGAAAGCCAATAAATCCGATGCATTTGGCAAGACGGAGCGTTTACTCCCTTTCCTGACTGACTCTGTCATTAAGGAAGTGAATAACGCTGAACGACGTATCTTAGTAGACTGGGATCCGGACTTTTAATGTCGCAGCAAGCTGGCTTGTGGGTTGGAGTTGTTACTCTGTTCCCGCAGATGTTTGATGCTATTACAAAGTTTGGTGTAACAAGCCGCGCTGTAAAGCAAGGATTGTTGCAGGTGGAGTGTTGGAATCCGCGGGATTATACCAACGACAAACACAATACCGTCGATGATCGCCCCTTTGGTGGTGGTCCCGGAATGCTAATGATGGTAAAGCCGCTGACCGACGCTATCCGCGCCGCCAAGCAAGCTGCCGGAGGACATGTACATACGGTGTATTTGTCGCCGCAAGGCCGCAAATTAGACCAAAAAGGTGTACAGGAACTTGCACGTTACCCGAAACTGCTGTTAGTGGCAGGCCGTTACGAAGGCATTGATGAACGCGTAATTGAAACCGAAATTGACGAAGAATGGTCAATTGGGGATTACGTGCTGAGTGGAGGCGAGTTGCCTGCGATGACGCTGATTGATGCGGTATCGCGACTGGTACCAGGCGTACTAGGGCACGAAGAGTCGGCAGAACAGGATTCGTTTGCAACTGGTTTGTTAGACTGCCCACACTACACCAGACCTGCGGTGTTAGCAGACAAAGAGGTTCCACCGGTGTTGCTGAGTGGACACCATGAAAATATAAGACGCTGGCGTCTGAAGCAGGCTCTTGGTAGAACCTGGTTAAGACGGCCGGATATGTTAAATGCCCTGGCTCTGACTAAGGAGCAACGCAAATTACTGGATGAATTCCAACAGGAACACCAGGCGTTGCAGCAACACGATAGTTAATTCCAGGTAAAGTGAGATTGTTATGAGCAAAGTTAGCCAAAACATTATCAAGCAACTTGAAGACGAACAGTTAAAAACTGACGTGCCAGCATTTGGCCCAGGTGACACTGTAGTGGTTCAGGTTAAAGTAAAAGAAGGCGATAAAACGCGTCTGCAGGCTTACGAAGGCATCGTTATTGCTAAACGTAACCGTGGTCTGCATTCATCTTTTACAGTTCGTAAAATTTCCAACGGCGAAGGTGTTGAGCGTGTATTCCAGACGCACAGCCCTATGATTGACAGCATTACGCTGAAACGCCGTGGTGCAGTTCGCCGTGCCAAGCTTTACTACTTACGCGATCGTTCAGGTAAATCAGCGCGTATCCGCGAAAAGCTTAACTAAGCAACTGGAAAGGCTGACCTTGTGTCAGCCTTTTTTTTCGTCTTCACTTACATCATGCATACAGAGCTGCAAGATGATTTAGTAGTCGCACTCGAAGCTTTCCTGTTGTCCAGACAAGGTGAGATCAGCGAGCAGGAATTGCTGCATCAATTAAAAGCCTTTTTTCCCGAACCCCGCAGTCTCGCTGTTGATTCCTTGTTATTCCAGCAACATTTTATTCTTTATCATCATCTGTTTGTGCTGCAGGCGCAGTGGCAGCAGGAGCAAGTAGCCTTGCTGCATATTGGTTATGCCAAAGTCATGGTGTATACAGTCACAGCTCTGCCCGACAATGCCATCGTTTTGTGGCAGGAGCAGCAGGAGAAAGCGGCTTATTATCTGGACTGGCAGAATATGCGGGCTATGACAGATGATAAGTTGCAGGCTGTACTGGATGAGTTCTGGAAAAAACTGGCTTTATATCAACAGAATAGAACGCTGGATACGACAGTGCTGCAACAAAAATGGCAGTTGATACCGCCTTATTCAGTGGCACAGCTGAAGAAAAACTACCGGCAGCAGGCACTGCGTTTGCATCCGGACAAAGGCGGTGATGCCGCAGCTTTTCAGCTATTGCAGCAGGAATACCAATGGCTGCTGGCAGAGATGTCTTCGTAAAAACGCTGCTAACTTAGCTGCTATCAATCACTTAGCATTATCATGCTTCTATCCTAACTATAGAAAGCCCACTACAATAGCCCTATTGTGTTGCAACGCGACAAGGACCTTTAAGTGGATTCCGCTCATTTTATTGAAAAACGCCGTTTTATCGTCAAACTCGGCAAAATGCTGCATAAGTTTGGTACTCCGGCTTATCGTTTGGAAGCACATTTACAGGAAGTGGCCAAGTTACTGAAAATTGGCGGATCTTTTGCTATTACACCTACAGTGCTGACTTTTGTGCTTTGGATCCCGGGTGAAGAAAATGAATACACTCATATCTCCCGTGTGACGCCTGGCGAGCTGGACTTAGGCGCTTTATCTTACACAGACGAGCTGGTCGATGCGCTTGCCAGCAGCAAACTCACTTTACAGGATGTGAACCAAAGGCTGGATCAAATAGCAGCTGCGCCAAATCCTTATTCACGTTGGGCAACTTTTGCTGCTTTTGGTGCAGCTGGCGGCGCTTTTGCCATGTTAATGCGGGCCAGCTGGCACGACGTATTCTGGGCCACAGTGCTGAGCCTGATTGTGTATTTGTTTGTACTCTGGTCGATGAAGTCTCGCCGGGTAGCTCATATGCTGGAACCATTGGTGGCTTTAGTCTCGGCGTTATTGGCCACAGCCGTGGCTGTTTATATAGACCCTATGATCAATGTGCCTTTGGTTGTATTGTCCGCCATTATTGTATTTATCCCGGGTTTAGCTTTAACCCTGGGCTTAGCTGAACTGGCGGCCCGTCATCTGGTCTCTGGCACAGCTCGCGTGATGGATGCCGTGATGCTGCTATTTAAGCTGTATTTTGGCGCTTTTTTGGGAGTGGCTTTGGGGCAGGTATTGTTTGGCCACATTCCGCCGCAAATTGCACCTTCAGTGCCACAGTGGACCAGCTGGCTGGCCGTGGCTATTTTATGTGGCAGTTTAGTCGTAGTATTCAAAGCCAGGCTGAAGCATGCGCTCTGGGGTTTAGCTTCTGGCTTTATCGCTTATGCCGCCAGTTTATGTGGGGCCTATTATCTGGGACTCGCATTAGGAGCTTTTGTAGGCGCTTTTGCGGTAGGTTTATATGGCAATTTATTTAACCGGCTGATGAATGCACCTGCGAGTATTGTCTCTTTGCAGGGTATGATAGTGCTGGTGCCTGGCAGTAAAACTTATATAGGCTTAAATGCTTTTGTCTCAGGCCAGCAGATGGTGTCCACTGAGCAATTGGGTCAGCAAACTTTTCTGATTTTTATGTCACTGGTGGCTGGCTTTATATTTGCCAATGTGGCGTTGCCACCAAGAAAGGCGTTGTAGTTGGATAGGCGTTGCCACAAGTATCCGGCCAGCGCCAGAGGCGAAGGCGTGATAACGGCGAAATGCGAAATGCCAAAGTGCTGGCCTTTAGAAAGACCGCTATCACCCTGACCGTCCCTTTATGGGCATAGTCGCAACCCTGTTTCCGACAGTTGCGACCTACAGTCCCACCATGGAAAAGAGCTGCAATTAATGCAGCTCTTGTAGCAACTTCTCTAAGCGATCTTTTAAATCACTAAATAACAGCGGTTTTCGCATCAGTTGCACTGACTCAGGCAAACCGCCGCCAGCAGCAATTTCTGCGTCTGTTAAGGCCGTCACGACAATGATTTTCATATTCTCGTGGCGTGGAGATAATTTCAATTCACGGATCATCTGAAAACCGTCCAATTCAGGCATCTGCAAGTCGGAGATCAGAATTTGTGGTGCCCACTCGCCAATTTTTAGCAAGCCAGCGATACCGTTAGTGACAGATTGCAAGCTGATAGGTAAACCCCAGGACTCAATTTGCAGGCTATAAAGTTGTTTCAGTAACTCATCATCTTCGGCGAGTAGAATGCGAACTGAATTATCAACAGGTTGAGTCTGATTTTTCAGCAGAAGGCGTTCGACAGAAGACTGAGTGACACGACGATGACCACCTGGTGTTTTCCAGGCGTCCAGAGCACCTTTCTCCACCCACAACTGCACGGTGCGTAAAGAAACACCAAGTAAATCAGCAGCTTGTTGAGTCGACAATAAAGGTTCTGTGTGCTTACTTTTGTTCATACGGGGCTAATGGGTATCATATTTTGTATTTTTATCAATTCTAGACGAGAACACAGGCCGCTGTCACTTTATTTTTTGTGATTTTCAACCGCTTTTTTTTCAACTATGGCTCCTGACCCTTTGACCTGAAAGGCAAAATGGTAGCGCAAGGCTTTTGCTGCGGTTTTTGCGTCGTGCATAACAGTTCCAGAGCATCTTGCATCCGGCTCATTTCTGACAACATCAACTGATAAGCTCTGGTCAGCCGGACCAAGGGCGCTTTATACCTGTGTTGTTCTGACTGTAGCCTGAATAAGGTTTGTTGAATAGCTTTTCTTCCCTTGTCATCAGTTTGGGCGTCGATCAGTTCCTGATTCAGTTTCCTTTGCAACTCGTCCAGTGCAGCAGGGTTTTGTTTCGCCATATGCAGCAATTCGTCAAAAGCTGGTAGTGGTGAATAAGGGGAAGCAGCCATAAGAACGCCTATGTACAGCAATGAGTGATTAGTTCTTAGTGTAGACCATCCTTTTCAGCTTGTTGTTCCTGCTGTCCGATCCGCAGATGATGACCTCTGCCCGCTCAATACTGAACTCATAAATTAGGTGTAATTTAATATTTACATTAGTTGCTTGCGCCTGAATTTCTTTGTATTCCTTTATTTGTTTGGATTTTAAGGTTGACTTGTTTGCTTTTGGTTTTTAATATGCCTGCATTCGTAATTAAATAAATACGTGTTGTAAATATAAGTTTACTGGTATTCTGCTTGCATTTATCAAGTAAAACCGGCGCTTTGGCAACGCATGATGCAAACAGGAGCATAAAAATGAGTAAGATAGTTGACGATTTACGTATAGTTTCGGAGCAGTTGTTAAGCCCGCCAGCCGTGTTAAAACAGGCTTTACCCTTATCTGGCGCAGGATCTGACTTTATTCAGAAGTCCCGCCAGGAAATCGCCGATATAGTGCATGGCCGGGATCCACGTTTACTGGTGATCACTGGTCCTTGTTCTATTCACGATCCTGTGTCCGCTATGGATTACGCCCGTCGCCTGAAGCAACTGCAGCTGCAATACAAAGATACCTTGTACATAGTGATGCGGGTGTACTTTGAAAAACCCCGCACTACGGTGGGCTGGAAAGGTTTTATCAATGATCCGCATCTGGATGATTCTTTTGACCTGGAAACAGGCTTAACCAAAGGCCGCAAGTTATTGCTGGATCTGGTGGAGATGGAGTTGCCTGCCGCCACTGAAGCTTTGGATCCGATCAGTCCACAGTATTTATCTGATTTAATCAGCTGGGCTGCTGTTGGGGCTCGTACAGTGGAGTCGCAAACTCACCGGGAGATGGCCAGTGGTTTGTCTATGCCGGTCGGTTTTAAAAACGGCACGGACGGCAATTTGAATATTGCACTGAATGCGCTGCAATCCGCCGCCAGCGGCCACAGCTTTATCGGCATTAACCAAAAAGGTCAGGTGTCTTTGGTGCAAACCGCGGGGAACCCGGACGGTCACGTCATTTTGCGCGGTGGTTCTAAACCTAACTACGACGAAGAAAGTGTGCAGGCGGCTTTGGCTGCTTTACGTAAACACGGTTTACCTGAAGGCTTGGTGATTGACTGCAGTCATGGTAACTCCAGCAAAGATCACAACAGACAAGGCATAGTGGCTCAGGCTGTGATTGAGCAAAGGGTCAAAGGCAATAAAGCCATTATTGGCATTATGCTGGAAAGTCATATTCATGCGGGTCGTCAGGACTTAGTGGATGGCAAAGCTGAACTTTACGGTGTATCCATCACGGACGCCTGTATTGACTGGGCCAGCACTGCACAGTTGTTGGCAGGTCTGGAGCAGCAGCTATCCTTAGCTGAATCATCTGAAGCTGCAGCCTGAGAATAAACTATGAATGAAGTTGTAAATCCTGCAGATCCAATGGCCGCTTTACTGCCACTGCGTCAGCAAATCGATCAATTGGATAGTCAATTGGTTGAATTGTTGGCAAAAAGAGCAGAAGTCACTGCAGAAGTCGGACGGGTAAAACAGCAGTATGCTTTACCTTTGTATGTGCCGGAACGTGAACAGGCGTTGATTAAAGCGCGCCGGCAGCAAGCAGAACAGGCCGGTGTCTCTGCCGATTTAATTGAAGATGTGTTACGCCGGGTGATGCGGGAGTCCTACCAGACTCAGGAAGCTGGTTTTGTCTGTTGCCGTACCCCAGGCGATAAGGTGGTGGTGGTCGGTGGCGCTGGCGCTTTAGGCAAACGTTTTGTCAGTTTGTTTCAACGTTCAGGCTACAGCGTGGAAGTGCTGGAACAACATAACTGGCATCAGGCAAAACAAATGGTGCAGGGCGCAGCTCTGGTGTTGATTGCAGTGCCCATAGCTGTGACTGAACAGGTGATAGCTCAGCTGCCAGAGTTGGATGCGGACACAGTGCTGGCTGATTTAACCAGCACTAAAACCGGGCCTTTAACTGCGATGCTGACAAAACACAGTGGTGCTGTGGTGGGCTTGCATCCTATGTTTGGTCCTGATATCAGCAATATAGCCAAGCAGGTAGTGGTGGTCAGTCATGGTCGTGCTGCAGAACACTACCAATGGTTGATTCAGCAGTTTAAAGTCTGGGGCGCCGCGCTGACCGAAAAATCCGCGCAGCAGCATGATGAACTGATGCAACTTATTCAGGCGATGCGTCACTTCAGTTCTTTAGTGTACGGTGTGCATCTGGCGGAAGAGCAGGCTGATTTACAGCAACTACTGGAATTAAGTTCACCTATTTACCGGCTGGAACTGGCGATGGTGGGGCGGCTTTTTGCGCAAAATGCCGAGTTGTATGCTGACATTATGTTGTCGTCCAGCGCAGTGACAGGTTTGCTGCAGCGTTATCAGCACCGTTTTAATCAGCTATCGCATTTGCTCGCTGCACGGGATAAAGCAGGTTTAATGGCGGAGTTCGCCAAAGGCCAGCAGTTTTTTGGACCTCTGGCTGAGCAGTTTTTGCAGGAAAGTCGTCGCTTATTACAAAAAGCTTCAGACGAACGTAGTTAAAGAGTATTTCCTTAAATCCTTTCGGTTATATACCCAAAACAATTGGAGTTGCAGTGCGGCGGCAAGGGAGCGAGACCCCATGAGCATAGATACACTATGCGATTGGGGCGAGTAGCGTAGCCAACAATGCTGCAGCTTCAAGTGTGAAGGCTATACAGCAACTAATGCTGGCTCATTTTATTGCCGCGCTTTACACTAAAATCTCACAGGTTTCAGTAGAGTTTTGGGAAAAGTCTTTGATTTCACTTTGGTTTAGTAAGCTGATAAGCATTATAAAATACCTGACTATTCTGGCGTTAAGTCTGGTCATTTTATTTGCTTTTGTACCTGTCCCTGTCACTGGGGTGATGATTGAACGGCAAATTCAGGCGCTGTGGAATAATCATCAAAGTTACGAATTGCAGCATGACTGGGTGCCTTTTGAACAGATGTCTGCGGCGGTGAAACAGGCTGTAGTGGCGGCTGAAGATCAAAAGTTTCCGGATCATTATGGTTTTGATACAGCCGCCATCGAAAAAGCGCTGGTGTACAACAGCAAAGGCCAGAAAGTGCGTGGTGCTTCCACTATTAGCCAGCAGACAGCAAAAAATGTATTTTTATGGACAGGCCGCAGCTGGTTTCGCAAAGGGCTGGAGCTGATCTTCACCGGGCTTATCGAGCTGGTTTGGGAGAAGGAGCGCATTTTAGAAGTCTATTTAAACAGTGTGGAATTTGGCCCTGGTGTTTTTGGGGTTGAAGCTGCAGCGCAAAAATTTTTTAAACGTCCTGCCAGTCAGCTCAGCCGCCATCAGGCCGCTTTGTTAGCCGCTGTATTGCCAAATCCACTGCGTTTTAAAGTACAAAACCCATCCCCTTACATCTACAAACGCCAGCAATGGATTTTAAAACAAATGCGTCAGTTAGCTCCGATAGAACAACGTTTAGCTGACAATTAAAGCATTCATGACTTTTTCATGACTTTTGTATGACTGTTCGATGAAGATTTCTGATTTTGAACGCTTTTCCGGTGCAAACTTTTCTCAGCCTGTTTAGGATCCTGCGCACTGAAGAGTGGAAGCGGAGTTTTATTATGGGCAAAAGAACATCTGAATTTATGCGCTCTGTGCATATAAAAACTATCCGGGCTGATTTGCAGCAAGGCAAAAGCACGGAAGAAGCTATGCAGCATCTGAGGTTTGTCGGCGTCTGTGAGGATGAGTTGATGGATTTACTGGTCGAGGCGGGTTATAACACTGAGCCGCATCCGGTGGTTAGCTCAGAACTCTCTGGTATCTGAGCTTCATATTTTCTTAAAGAGATAAAAATGCAAAAAAGCAGGGACTGCATGCAGTCCCTGAAACGCAAGGTATAGAACAGGAATAGAGCTGCATCTGCTGCAGCCAGAGTTAAGATGCTCAAAAGCTGTATCAGTTCTGTGACACAGGGGCATTCAGCTCTGGTGAATACGTATTCAGCAGAATTTTTTATCTTATTTAGGTAATTTGCGATTTTTCTGCAGGAAAAACAGGTCGGATTAGAGGAATTTTCTGCAAAATAAAGTATCCTTTGCGCACTTTTAACCGGCTTGGGGTACTCCATGCGTTTTTACTTCCCTCTGATCATCATTGATGAAGATTTCAGATCCGAAAATACCAGTGGTTCAGGCATTCGAGAACTGGCTGCAGCCATTGAAGCTGAAGGCATGGACGTGGTGGGTTACACCAGTTATGGCGACCTGACCTCTTTTGCTCAGCAACAAAGCCGGGCGGCTGGTTTTATTTTATCTATCGACGACGAAGAATTTGGTGCTGGCAGTGCCGAAGATACGCACTCAGTGCTGGAAAACTTAAAAGGTTTTGTCGATAAAATCCGTCACCGCAATCCTGATATCCCTATTTATCTGTATGGCGAAACCCGTACTTCGCGTCATATCCCTAATGCTATTTTGCGTGAACTGCATGGTTTTATTCATATGCACGAAGACACGCCTGAGTTCGTGGCACGTCATATCATCCGCGAAGCCAAAAGTTATTTAGATACGCTGGCACCACCGTTTTTCCGTGCTTTAACCAACTATGCACAGGATGGTTCCTACTCCTGGCATTGCCCTGGACACTCAGGGGGGGTCGCCTTTTTAAAATCTCCTGTAGGCCAGATGTTTCACCAGTTTTTTGGTGAAAATATGTTGCGTGCCGACGTGTGTAATGCAGTGGACGAATTAGGTCAGTTACTGGACCACACAGGTCCTGTGGCTGCGTCTGAGCGCAATGCGGCTCGTATTTTTAATGCTGACCATTTATTCTTCGTGACTAACGGTACTTCGACGTCCAACAAAATTGTCTGGAATTCGACGGTCGCGCCGGGTGATATCGTAGTAGTGGACCGTAACTGCCATAAATCCATTTTGCACGCCATTATGATGACAGGGGCCGTACCGGTGTTTTTAATGCCAACCCGCAACCATTACGGCATTATTGGCCCTATTCCACGTAGTGAGTTTGAACCCGAGACCATCCGTAAAAAAATGCTGGCGAACCCATTCTGCCGTGAAAAGCTGGAACAAAATCCGGATGTGAAACCAAGGGTTTTAACTATCACTCAATCGACTTATGACGGTGTGTTGTATAACGTCGAAGAAATTAAGTCCTTGCTGGATGGCGAAATCGAAACCCTGCACTTTGATGAAGCCTGGTTGCCTCATGCGGCATTCCATGACTTCTATGGCGATTACCATGCCATAGGTGAAGGCCGTCCACGTTGTGAAACTTCGATGGTGTTTTCAACTCAGTCGACTCACAAACTGCTGGCAGGTATTTCTCAGGCCTCGCAAATCCTGGTGCAGGACGCCAAGGAGAACAAGCTGGATCAGCATCTGTTTAACGAAGCTTACCTGATGCATACCTCCACCAGTCCTCAGTACGCCATTATTGCCTCTTGTGATGTGGCTGCGGCCATGATGGAAGCACCTGGCGGTACTGCTTTAGTGGAAGAGTCACTGGATGAAGCGCTGGAGTTTCGTCGTGCTATGCGTAAAGTGGACGACGAATATGGCGATGACTGGTGGTTTAAAGTCTGGGGACCTGATGATTTGACCGACGAAGGTTTGGATCACCGTGACGCCTGGATGTTAAAAGCAGGTGAAAGCTGGCATGGTTTTGGTGATATAGCTGAAGGTTTCAACCTGCTCGACCCTATTAAAGCCACCATTTTAACCCCGGGTCTGAATGTAGACGGCGACTTTGACCAGTCTGGTATTCCGGCCGCTATAGTGGCGAAGTACCTGTCTGAGCACGGTGTTGTTATCGAAAAAACCGGTCTGTATTCGTTTTTTATTATGTTTACCATCGGCATTACCAAAGGCCGCTGGAATACTATGGTGACAGCGTTGCAGCAGTTTAAAGACGATTACGACAAAAACGCCCCACTGTGGCGGGTATTGCCTGAGTTTATTGCGAAATATCCTCAGTATGAGCGTATTGGCTTAAAAGACCTCTGTGATCAAATTCACCAGATCTATCGTGAAAACAATGTCGCCAAGATGACCACTGAGATGTATTTATCTGAGCTGGTGCCTGCGATGAAACCATCCAAAGCTTTTGCTGCTATGGCACATAAAGAGCTGGACAGAGTGCCATTGGACGACCTGATAGGCCGCATTACGGCGGTGATGTTAACGCCTTATCCACCTGGTATTCCACTGTTGGTGCCGGGCGAAGTTTTTAACACAGTGATTGTCGATTATTTAAAATTCGCCCGCGAATTTAATGGTCGTTTCCCTGGTTTTGAGACTTATATCCACGGTCTGGTCAGTGAAGAACGCAACGGTAAAACAGAATACTTTGTTGACTGTGTAAAAGCCCAGTAAGTTAAAGCCGGGGTCAGGCCTGACCCCGGTTTGTTTGAGCTTTTAGCTCTGACCCAGTTGATAACAATCACAAATCGCTTGCCAGGCTTGCTCCGGCGTATCAACAAACTGGATCAATTCTAAATCTTCAGGCTTAATCAGGCCTTCCTCCACCAACAGATCAAAGTTAATTAATCTGGTCCAGAAGGACTTGTCATACAGAATGACTGGTACAGTAGTGGCTTTGCCTGTCTGTAACAGCGTTAGTGTTTCAAAGAGTTCATCCAGGGTGCCAAAACCTCCCGGAAAGGCCACTAAAGCCCTGGCTCTTTGCAGGAAATGCATTTTACGAATAGCAAAATAATGGAAGCGAAAACAGAACTCTGGCGTGATATAGGGGTTAGGTTTTTGTTCATGCGGCAGCACAATATTCAGTCCAATACTCTGACCGCCGACCAAAGATGCGCCTTTATTGGCGGCCTCCATCACCCCGGGGCCGCCGCCGCTGATAATCATTAATGACTGTTCCGGCTGCTGCTGGCTGTGGCGGGTGACCAGTGCTGCAAATTCCTCAGCAGCCTGGTAGTAGCTGCTGTTTTTGAGCTGACGCTGCGCTGTTTTTAGCTGCAGCTGTGCGTCCGGATCGTCCGGCCTCTGGTCCAGTTGCTGTTGAGCCTGTTGCACCAGCAGCTCTGCCTGTTCAGGAGAAAGAAAACGGGCGCTGCCAAACACCACCACTGTGGCCTGGATCTGATGCTGTTCCAGTATCAGTTGTGGTTTTAAATATTCCAGTTGTAAACGGACATGGCGCAACTCGTCCTGCATTAAAAAATCATCATCGGCAAAAGACAGCCGGTACGAAGGATGATCCCGTAAATCCCGGCACTGCTCTGTGGCTTGTCGGGCGGAACTTAAATGACGTTGGTAGAGCAGAGGATCAGCAGACATAACAGAACTCCGGAGCAAGGATTGTTGCATAAACTAACATATTGTTTGATATAGACTAATCTTTTAACACTTCAGTTCAGTTATAAGATGGGCAAAGCACCACAACACCCAGCAAGAAAGTAGGAGTGTAGCCAATGCCATTAGATGCCAGTTTAACTTTTTTAGGGGCCGCCGAGCAGGTGACAGGTTCCTGTTATCTGTTAAAGCTACAGGACAAACAAATTTTACTCGACTGCGGCATGACCCAGGGCGAAAACCAAATCACCGAATGGAATAAATTCCGTTTTGCCTTCAGGCCCAAAGATATCGACTACGTCATTTTGTCGCATGCTCATATAGACCATAGTGGTTTATTGCCTTTGCTGGTGGCTAAGGGGTTTCAGGGCAAAATTTATTGCACTCAGGGCACGGCCTTGTTGCTTGGCGTGTTGCTGAAAGATTCAGTGCATCTGTATCTGAAAGATTTGGAATGGCAAAACCGGCATTTAGCCCGGCAAGGTAAAAGGTTGCTGGATCCTGTGATGGGAATACAGGATGTAGAGCAGGTATTGGATTGCTGTCATCCGGTTGGCTACAAGCAAAAAGTCACAGTCTGTGAAGGGGTGGAGCTGGAGTTTTTGGATGCTGGTCATATTCTGGGATCTGCCATAGTGCAGCTGGCGCTGAAACAAGGCAAAGCCATGCGGCAGCTGGTGTTTTCCGGTGATTTAGGTAATCCATCTACTGTGTTGATGCCAGATCCCAGTCCGGTGAAGACTGCGGATCTGGTGCTGATGGAAAGTACCTATGGCGATCGCAACCACCAGCCACTGCAAAACACCCTGGAAGAATTTGCCACTGCGCTGGATGCTGCCCATAAAGCCGGTGGCAATGTGTTTATTCCGGCTTTTGCGTTGGGCCGCAGTCAGGAGATTTTGTATTACCTCGGACTTTTGTACCATCAGGGCCGGTTAAAACAAAAAATGGTGGTGCTGGACAGCCCTATGGCGATAGAGATCACGAAAATTTACAGCGAGCTGATGAGTGAGTTCGACCGCAAAGATACCAGGGTGTTACATGGCTTTGGTGCCCGTGATTTGCAATCCTTTTTACCTATTCTGCGGCTGGCGTCCAGTATGGAAGAGTCGATGGCATTAAACCGGGTCAGTGGTGGTGCTATCGTCATTGCAGGTTCCGGCATGTGTAACGGTGGCCGTATAGTGCATCACTTAAAACACAATTTATGGAAAAGCAGCAATCATCTGATTTTTGTTGGCTTTCAGGCCAAAGGTACTTTAGGTCGTCGACTGGTAGACGGCGAAAAACGGGTGAAGTTGTTTGGGCAGAATATTGCAGTAAAAGCGACAGTGCATACCATAGGTGGTTTTTCTGCTCACGCCGGTCAGGACGAGTTAGTCGGCTGGGCCAGAATGATTGGCGGCCAGCCACGGTTTTATCTGGTGCATGGTGAACCTCAAGCTCAGCAGGCGCTGCAGAGCCGTCTGCTTGAGTACGGTCTGCATTGCCAAATCGCTGAAAAAGGTCAGCAAATTAAACTATAGGGGGGCATCCACCACTGTTTTGCTGAACAAGGTCAGTACATTAAACTATGAAGCATCCGCATTGACTATAGTCGGGCTGATATCTTCACTTGGGTAACAGCCCAATACTTTGACAAAACGGGTAATGCGGTTCAGTTCATCCAAAGCCCGGGTCATAGCGTAATCACCTAAATTGGCAAATACATCGACATAAAACATTTCTTCCCACGGGTTACCTGGAATAGGGCGGGATTCCAGTTTACCCATGCTGATACCATGCTGTTTCAACACTGTTAAGGCGTCCACTAAAGCGCCGGGTTGCTGGCCTGTGTACATAATAAAAGTGGTTTTGGCCGGTATAGCTTTGGCCACATTGATGGCTTTACGGGCTACGACAATAAAACGGCTGACGTTGTCTTTTTGATTGGCTAAGCCACGGCCTAACACTGCCAAACCATAAAGCTTGCCACCTTCTTCACCGCCTATAGCCACCACAGATTTATCCTGGGCTTTGCGCACCCGTTCAAAGGCGTCAGAGGAAGCGTCACAGTATTCAATTTTGACATTGGACAAGCCCTGCAGGTAATTACTGCACTGGGCTATCACTTGCGGGTGAGCGCAAATCTGGCGGATTTTACTCAGCTCTGTACCTTCCACCCCTAATAAACAATGTTCGATAGGGTGGGTCAGTTCACCCACTATCGACAAACGGGTGTGCTGCAATAAGTCATAAACTTCGTTGATACTGCCGGATGAAGTGTTCTCAATAGGCAACACAGCATAGTCGGCATGGCCTGTTTCAACCGCCTGCACTATTTCGTTAAAACTATCGCAGCCAATTTCAATCAGCTTTTCAGCCCGGCGGGTAAAGTACTTTTGAGTGGCCCAGTAGCTGTACGAACCCTGACGGCCTAAAAAGGCGACACGGCAGACAGGGCCATTGTCGCCATTGAGTTGACCCTGAACTTTGGCTTGTTGTTGCAGTACTGAGTCTTCAATAATCACATGGTAAATTTTAGTCACATACTGAGCATCTAAACCCAATGCCTTCCCACGTTCAATCAGTGACACCAGCAACTCTTCTTCGCGTTTTTGGTCACGAATAGGTTTGTTTTGTGCCAGTTTGGCGTCCGCTACGCTTAAGGCGAGCTGGCGTCTGGTAGCCAACAATTGCAGCAAGTCTTTGTCTGTACTGCTGATCTGCTGGCGGATCTGGTCTAAATCTATGCTCATAACAGCGTCCTTTAAGCTAAAAAAAAACCTCCCGGGGTTGGGAGGTTTTTTGGTTTATCACGCGCGCGCGACCTACCGCCTCCCCATTGGGGTGGTAAAGAGGTTAAAAAAGCGAGCGATCTGAATTTGTTTCATGGCCACCACAATAGTAAGTCTGGACGTCTAAAGTCAAGCATTAGGTTGTAACTTCAACAAGTATTTTTGCTCACCAGGTAAAAAGCCCAGCGGCTGCTCCTTTAACCAGAAGTCGTGATCCGCGTCATAAAAAGGCGATAACGGATGGCCAGACTGGCCTGCTGGTATCACTAAAATACCTTCGGCTTCTTTGCCTGGCGATACCACCATGCGTTCAGACTGACCATGCACTTTGTTTTGCACCCGGGGCATATGGCTGTCGCCGTTCATTGGCATAGCCGGCATATTCAGCCAGTCGCCAAAAAATGGCACTGCAGCGGATAAAGGGTGAGCTATAGCGCTTTGATTGAGATTGCCCCAGTTGGCTGCGGCTAAGCTGCCATGCTCTTTCTCCAGCTGTTGCTTGCTTTGCAGCACGGCCTGTTGCAATAAAGTGCGCCAGGAACTAAAAGCAGCAGGCAGCGTATCAGTGCGTTGCTGCTGGATCATTTCCCAGCCTGCGGTTTCCAGCGAAAACTTTAAATCCCGGCCTGATAACTTGTTTTGCTCCAGCATGGCGGTCAGAGGTGCGAAGGTCAGCTCCAGTGTTTTAGTCCGGAAGGCGCGGACCAGCGAATAACCAACAGAACCAATGCTGGCCTGACTGGCATCTTTCATCACATAGTCCAGATAAGACTGCAACTGATGTTCTGCGACAAAATCTTTAGTCAGCACAGTATCCAGCAGCAGTTGTTGCCAGCGTGCAAGCATTAAGGCGCGATGGTCCAATTGAATGGCATGCAGGCTTTGTTCATTGTGCTGCGCCCTGGCGGTTAAGGCGTCACGTATTTGTTGGCCGCGCGCACCCAGGTCGTAACCGCCATTGCCAATCAACTCCAGATCTTTACCACCAATCATCCTGCTGTTGGCTGTCCAGAGCTGGCCGGATTGTGGCTGATAAATTTGTGGGTATGCACTTTGTGGCACATAGCCAGTCCAGTTATTCTGGCCATTACTCCAGTCCTGGGGGGTATCCATCTGTTGTACTTTGCGTTGTGGCAAAGCACCAATTAAAGTCCAGCCAATAGCGCCATCCTTGTCTGCCACCAGTAAGTTTTGCGTTGGAACACCGGCGTTGGCGGCCAGTTTTAAGGTCTCTTTAACACCTTTGCTTTTCTCCAGTGTTAATAAGTTAAAGTTGGCGCCTTCCGGGTCATGCGCCACCCAGCGGTAGGCATAATTCTGGAACGGAGGAGTTAACACCGGCCCCCAGATGGTTTCTTTTTGTAAAACCAGTTCATCAGGCTGGCCTTTGACTTTTATCACTTCGTTCTGATAACTGAATTCCTGCCAGCCGTCCGCCGTTTGGTATTTTTCACCTTTTTCATCCAGTTTCAGCGCTATCAGATCCGACCAATCTGCGGTGCTGTTGGTAAAACCCCAGGCAATATGACCATTACTGCCTGCTACTATGGCGGGGGTGCCGGGTAAGCTGACACCTGCCACTGCAAAGGCTTCAGCATTTTCCTGCCATTTCAGCTGAGCTTTAAACCAGGTACCTGGCACACGAATACCCAGATGCATATCGTCCGCCAGAATAGCGCGGCCATCCGCAGTTCTTTTGCCGGATACTGCAAAATTATTGCTGCCAATGTCGGTGCTGTCATGCAAAGTGCAATCAGCACAGGCGGTTTTTTGGCCTGATAAGATGGTCGGGTAAGCAGATTTAGGCATAGGGATCAGGCTGACTGTGCTGTCATCCATAGCAGCTTGCCAGTCCGGGCTGTGCTGGAATAAAAAATCGTACCAGTCTGGTGGCAGTTTTTGCTGCATCAGACCCATTGCCAGCTCGTCTTTGCCCTCTGAGCCCTGTAAATCCAGATACATACTGTACAGCGCTAAAAAGGAGTCAGCTTCAACCCAGTGGCGGGGGGCCTGAGCTAACAAACCATATTCAAAAGGCGGCCAGCCCAGTTCAGTTAAACCTGCATTCACTCCTGCTGTATAACGCTGCAATAGCAACTTTTGCTCCGCAGGTAAAGCGGCAAAACCCCGCTCTGCTTTGGCTCTGAATCTGTGAATACGGCGTTTTTTGTCCAGCTCCAGAGCCATTTCGCCAAACAGCTCCGACAGCTCACCAGCGGCATTGCGGCGCAATAAATCCATCTGGAAAAAACGTTCCTGTGCATGCACAAAACCTAAAGCAAAAGCGGCATCATTGCGGCTTTGCGCTGTAATGCTGACATAACCCTGAGCATCACGGCTGATATCTACAGCCTGACTTACCTCTGAGGGCAATTCGCCCTGATACAGCGGCAGACTGGCGCGTAGCGCAACATATAAAAAACCAGCCACCAGCAGTAACAGCACTAATAAAGCAACAGAAATCCGTTTGAACCAAAGCATAGGTTTTTGCTTCCAATGGGGTAAAATCAATAACTTATCATAATAGAGGACGATGAAAAGATGAAAGTGATTCAGGTGTGGGATAAGGCTATTCGTATTTACCACTGGAGCCAGTTGCTGTTATTGGTGGCTTTATGGTTTAGCGCTGAGCAAGGCTATTTAGTGCTGCATCAGCTGCTGGCTTATTCGTTAGCCGCGCTTTTATCCGCACGTCTGCTGTGGGGTTTTGTAGGCAGCGACACAGCCCGTTTTAGTCATTTTCTGCAAAGTCCGGCTCAGTTGCGGCGGATGTGGAACAAGGCCAAACATGGCATAGGGCACAGAGGTTTATCCGGTTATATGAGCCTGACCCTGATGCTGTTATTAGCTTTGCAATTTATCTCAGGTTTGATGACCACGGACGATGTCATGACAGAGGGCCCACTTTATAGTGCGGTACCATCGGACTGGTCCTCTTTTGCATCCTGGTTTCATCACAATAATTTTAATCTGTTGCTTGTACTTATTGCCTTGCACATAGCGGCCGCATTGTTTCATGGCCTGAAAAAAGATGGGGTGTTAGGAGCTATGTTGCATGGCAAGTTACAAACCGACGCAGAGCAACCTGCAGTAAAATCGACATTTTGGTATTTATTGCTGGTGTTGGTTTTTGCCGGGATTTTTGTGTTGTGGCAAGGCGGAGCGCTTTATCAGCAGTGGTAATCACGGGGCGAGAGGCCGCAGTCAACAAAGCTGCGGCTTTGAGTCAGAAGGATATATC
>CAMLSF010000009.1 GCA_946482615.1 uncultured Chromatiaceae bacterium
GGTTTGGTGCACGTTTTGCCCCAAGCAAGCTGTTGCTGGAAAAAGCAGAACAACACGCAACCTTTTATTAACTCAATGTCTGATGTTAACAAGGCTTCTGGGTTCAGAAGCCTTTTTTGTTTTGTACCAGCCGCATTTTAGCTTTGTGTTGTTTTGTTACATCTTATTCGTTGTAGAAACCATCTCAGATTCTGGTTGTAACCTTTTCGTTGTGTTAACGTTTTGTTGTTTTTAACCAACAAATCCATGCATAAAAAGAGAGAACAACATGCCCAACCCGGTACGAATTCTTGGTTATGGAGTTGCTATGCTAACCAGCCTGCATCTGATGGCCGCCATGCCTTCCTCAGCGCCTGTAGCGCCTGTTAAACCTTATGTCGTCAAATCAGAACATGGCGACAGGCAAGACCCTTATTACTGGTTGCGCGACGATAAACGACAGGCTCCAGAGGTACTGGCTTATCTCAGCGCAGAAAATCAGTATTACCAGCACTACGCCGATCAGTATAAAAGCCTGAATAAAACCTTAGCCGATGAAATTATTGGCCGGGTCAAACAGGACGACAGTACAGTGCCTGTGATCAAAGGCGACTATTCCTATTACACCCGTTATGAACAAGGCAAAGAGTATCCGATTTATGCGCGTAAGCCCAAAGCCGGTGGCGCAGAGCAAGTGATGCTGAATGTCAATGAGCTGGCCAAAGGCAAGGATTTTTACCAGATAGGCAACTATCAGGTGAGTCCCAATCAGCAACTGCTGGCGTATGCCGAAGACAGCACCGGTCGTCGTAATTACAGCATCAAAGTACGGGATCTGCGCACAGGCAAAGACTTAGCAACAGCTATCACAGGCGCAGAAGCCTCTATCGCCTGGGCGGCTGATAACAGCCAGTTGTTTTATATTGAAAAAGACCCACAAACTTTATTAGGCACTAAAGTTCGCCGCCATACGCTTGGACAGGCTGTGGCCAAAGATGAAGTGTTGTACGAAGAAAAAGACAGCAGTTTTTACATGGGCGTCGGCAACAGTGCTGATGATAAATTTGTGGTGATTTGGCTCGGCAGTACAGTATCGAATGAAATGCTGGTGCTCAAATCCGACGATAAAAAAGGCCAATTTAAAGCCATAGCGCCGCGTCAGCGTGACTTCAAATACGAAGTGGAACATATCAATAACCGCTGGGTGATCCTGACTGACTGGGATGCGCCCAACTACCGCCTGATGACAGTGAATGATAACGAGATTGGCGATCGCAGCCGCTGGCAGCCGCTGTTGGCACATGATCCGGATGTATTTATTGAGTCGTTCCAGCTTTTTACTGACTATCTGGTGATTAATGAGCGCAGCAATGGTCTGGACAGAGTGCGTCTGATGCCATGGGCTGATTTAAGCAAAGCCCGGTATGTCGAATCCGATGAGGCCGCTTATGTGGCAAAAGCCGACAACAACCCTGAGCAAAATAGCCAGTGGTTAAGATACAGCTACACTTCTTTAACCACGCCTTCTTCTGTTTATGAAATGCATATGCAAACAGGTGAAAAGCGCTTGTTAAAACAACAGGAAGTCCTGGGTGGCTTTGATAAAAACAACTATCAGACAGAACGGGTGTGGGCCACAGCCAAAGATGGTACTCAAATTCCGGTCAGTTTGTTGTATAAAAAAGGCCTGAAAAAAGACGGTACAGCCCCTTTGTATCAATACGCTTATGGCTCTTATGGCATCTCCAGCTCACCGTCCTTTCGCAGCACTGTATTGTCTTTGGTAGACCGTGGTTTTGTCTATGCCATAGCTCATATACGAGGTGGTCAGGAGATGGGCCGCAGCTGGTATGAAAACGGCAAGTTGCTGAACAAGGTGAATACCTTCACTGACTTTATCGATGTGACGGATTATCTGGTGGCTCAAAAGTACGCTGCAAAAGATAAAGTCTTTGCGATGGGTGGCAGTGCCGGTGGTTTACTGATGGGGGCTATTGCCAATATGGCACCGGAGAAATACCGTGGTCTGGTCACCCATGTGCCTTTTGTTGATGTAGTCACTACTATGCTGGATGAGACTATTCCACTGACCACTAATGAGTTTGACGAGTGGGGCAATCCAAAACAAAAAGCCTATTACGACTATATGTTGTCTTATTCTCCTTATGATCAGGTGAAAAAACAGGCTTATCCTGCCATGTTAGTCACTACAGGTTTGCATGACTCGCAAGTGCAGTATTTTGAACCTGCGAAGTGGGTGGCAAAGCTGCGTACCGTCAAAACCGATCAGAACCCGTTATTATTCCGCACCAATATGGAAGCGGGCCATGGCGGTAAATCCGGGCGTTTTTCCCGTATGATTGAAATTGCTGACGAATACGCTTTTATTTTGTCTTTGTTGCCAGCCACTCCAGCTTCTTAATTCAAGGTGAAAACAAAAGGCGCTGCTTCTGTTGCCAGCGCCTTTTTTCTTTTTTATAAGCCTGACTCAGACTTTCGTCGCATTTCGCTGTATTTTTTGCAGTCAGGTTTTGCACTGTCTGGTATAGTGCTGCAGTTTTTTTAGGCAGAGTTACCGGGCAGGAGTGTGCTGTGGTTTTTATCCTGAGTCTTTTATGTCTGAGCAGTGTCAGTGTTTATATTGCGGCCTTACGTACTGGTATGGCGGCGAAACGCTGGGCTTTGGCAGCTTTATGTTTAGGACCTTTAGTGCTTCCTTTGTTTCATAATCATAAGAGACTGACCTTACGCCGTGCTTTTGGCCGCTTCTCAAATTTCTTTTAATACTGATCCTGCCCTTTATCCTTCACGTATCAAAATTTGCAATTCAGACGAACTAAAAGGGTTATCCGTCAACCAGTTGCGATTATTTTCTGAGCAAAATACGGCTTCCATTGCATCGGGAAATCATTTCTTTTGACAAAGCAAAATTTTTGTTTGACGAGTCTGATTTTGTTTACCATACTGCGCACAGTTTGATTCGGATAGCTGTAGATACAACAGAAATAGAGGAAAAAAGTGATGCAGCAAAGTTTTGTCGCTAACCGTCGCTTTTTCGATGACCAGAATTTCCCTAAGGGATTCACCAGGTCCGGGCGCTTTACTCTGGCAGAGGGTAATCTGCTGGAAAAACATGGCAACGCCATGCAGGAACTGGAAGCAGGCTCACGCCAGCCAGTCAATGAAGAAGAACAACGTTTTATCGCTGTTTGCAAAGGTGAACAGGAAGCTGTCAGCCAGTATGAAAAAGTCTGGTTGAAGTACAAACAACGTTTGCAGGAAAAACGCAAATTCCATACCGTGTTCGGTAAGAAGCGTATTGCTGATGGGGGGGAAGACTTCTCCTTCGTAGATAACGACGCAGATTAACCTAACAAATGAAAATGGGGTCAACGGATATGAATTGCCTGACAATTCATATCCGTTGACCCCATTTTTTTAACCCGGTACAGCTGTCAGTTTTGGTTTTTGTTGTTTCTGTTGTTTTAAGAACAAACCAAAATCATGGGCCGATAATGGCTTACTGTAGAAATAGCCCTGAATAATCTCACAGCGCAGCTGTTTCAGCTGTTGTAACTGCTCCGCATGCTCCACCCCTTCGGCGACCACAGTCAGGTTCAGGTTGTGCGCTATGGTGACTATAGTGTCGACCATATTGCGGCCACGGGCTGTGTTCATATCGTCGACAAAAGCTTTATCTATTTTTAGTGTATTCAGCGGAAACTGCTTTAAATAAGCTAAAGAGGAGTAGCCTGTACCAAAGTCATCCATCGCCAGGTGAATACCCCGGGCCCGCAGTTTTTTCATGGTATCTATCGCCAGCGTAGGCGATTGCATCACAGTGCCTTCGGTGATTTCCAGCTCCAGATGATAAGAGGGCAGCTCAGAGCGCTGCAGAATATCGTCTATCTGCTCACACAAAAACGGCAGCATAAATTGCTTGGCAGACAAGTTCACCGCAACACGGCCATGAAACAGGCCCATATCTATCCAGCGTTTGACGTCTTCGCAGGTTTTTTGCAAAACCACTTCACCAATTTCCAGAATTTGCCCTGTTTCTTCCGCCACAGGGATAAAAGAAGCAGGGCTGATTAAGCCTTTTTTCGGCGTAATAAAACGCACCAAAGCTTCCATCCCCACCAGTTGACCTGTGACTATGTCCATTTTTGGCTGGTAAAACACAGTGAAATAGTCTTCTTTTAAGCCGTGCCGGATCAGGTTCTCCACCTGCAAGCGTTTCACCGCCAGCTTATTCATCGAGTCATTAAAAAACAGGTAACGGTTGGCACCTTCGTGTTTGGCATGATACATAGCCGTATCGGCGTTACGCAGCAGTGCCTGGGGATCGTGACCATCTTCCGGATACAACACTATGCCAATACTGCTGGTGATGGCCAGCTCATGTTGTTCAATAAAAAATGGCAGGTTAATTTGTTTCAGCAAGTCTTTGGCCAGACTGGTGATGCTGTGAATATCGTTGGTATTTTCCAGCACCACAGCAAATTCATCGCCACCTAAACGGTAGAGTTTGGCTTTAAAACGGGTGAAGTGGCTTAAACGTTCAGACAACTTACAGAGCAAGGTATCGCCAAGTTCATGGCCAAGCGAGTCGTTAATTTTTTTAAAGTTGTCTAAATCGAACACCAAAAGTGCATGTTCAACCTGTTCTCGCACCAGCTGGCTTAAATGGCTGGAAAAACGGGCACGGTTGGGCAGGCCTGTTAGGGTATCTGTGTCGGCCAGACGGTTTAATTCGGCTTCGCGTTTTTTCCGCTCGCTGATATCAGAAACCACCCCCACAAACTGCTGCACTTGCCCTTGTTCATCTTTAATGACGTCAAAACTCAGTTCGGCCTGATACAGCTCACCGTTGTGCCTTTTGTCTTCAATTTCGCCGGCCCAATAGCCTTGTTCTAACAAAGCCTGACGGATTTCATGTAAAAAGCGGGCAGGGTAGAGGCAAAGCTCAAAAACATTATGCAACACAGATTCACGGCTTTTGCCCGTCATGCTGACAAAAGCAGGGTTAACTTCAAGGAGCGCAAAATTAGTATCACAAACCATTACGGCATCTGAGATATTATCCAGACAACGGGCAAACAAGCTTAAGCGCTCTTCGGTTTCCTTGAGTTGCTGAATGTTTTTTAAGGTGCCGGTCATACGAATGGCCTGACCTTGTTCATTGAGCTGCACCACTTTGCCACGATCCAGTACCCAGACCCATTGACCGTTGGCTGCTTTAATACGGTAACTGGCCTCAAAGATAGGTGTCATACCATGCATATGCTGTTGCAGCGAACTGGTGACCCTTTCTACGTCTTGTGGATGGATTTCGGAGCGATTGGGTGGAAATTGTTGACTATCACCCGGTTTTTCCAGCGGCTGATGCCAGGAGCTCGAGCGATACAGCTGACCGGCCTGTATATCCCAGTCCCATAATTCATCACCACTGCCCCATAACGATAGCCGCAGACGCTCTTCACTTTGTTCGAGTTTGGACTGATAGCGTCGCATCCGCACTATGCTCAAATGAGCCAAAGTCAGGGCTACTATCGAAAGGGCGGAGATCAGGGTCAGCATATAAGGTTGTAATGACTCCCAGCCTGCGGCCAAGGCAGGCAAAGGCACAGCTGATACAACAGCAAATAGCAGCGATAAAACAGGAGTCAGGCGCACAGTCAGACTTTTCTAATGGATGTCAATTCACGGTAACTAATGTTCTTCACACTGTCAAAGCCATTCCGATAATAAAGGCAATTTCTCTAATAAATTGAACGGGTTTTGTTCAGTTAAATGGCTATGATCCGGTTTATCTCCTGTGGCGAGGAAAATAGCATCGTAATCTGGCGCCAGTAATTGATAAAAAAACGCAATAAAGTCTTTCAGGCTCAATTGTTCCAGAGCCAGTTCTATCTGCTCGTTTAAGTCAAACTGATGATCACCTTGTCCAATCGCCAGCCATAAGCGTTTTGCCCGTGCACCCAGACTGCTGTCGCGTTCTTTAATCTGGGTGGCCAGACCTTGTTTCATCTGCACAAATTCGTCTTCATCCAGCTCTTCCAACTCGGCCAGAAAGTTTTTGTAAAAAGCTAAAGTGGCTTTATACAAATCGGCGCAGGACGAGCTGGGGCTTTGGATATAAAAGGCGATACCGGGTAACAGGTTCATCGGTACATAACCTGTGCCGACTAAATACCCTAATTGTTGCTCTGTGCGTAGTACATGAAAATACTCAGGTGAGAGCAAATGATTCGCCAGCATAAACAGCGCCATATCCATAGGACGTTTTTGCCGCGATGGCAGATAAATCACCAGCGCCTGATCACTGTGTTCAACAGGAACCTGAATCCAGACCGGACCTACGCCTTGTGTATTGTAACGCTGGCGTGGTAAGGCTTTGCCCTGATGTTGCCCCGACAGCCATCCCTTTAATGCCTGACTTAATTGTGTTGCATCCGCAGTACGCCAGTTACCTATCATAAAGGCATCCAGATACACCTGTTGCAATAGCTTGTGATGAAACTGCATAAAATCGCTGTAACTTTGTTGCTGCAGCGCGGCCGCCAGTTGGTCAATATCCGGATTTAATGGCTGCAATAAAGAAGATAACTGACTGAAAAGTTTAGACACAGGTTTGTTTTTGCTGTGATTTTGCCAATGCCGGATCAACTGGCGTTTTATTTCGTCAAAACGTTGTTCGTCAAACTGGCAACAGGCCATCTGAGTCAATAAATCAGAGACCAGCTTAATCTGATTGCCTGCCAGACCACTGCTGTGCAAGCTGATGCCATTATGCTGGACATGCAAATGATAAGTTAAACCTGCCGTAGTGGCGGCATAAAAACTTTCGTTGATCTGATCCTGAAACAACTCCAGCCACAAACGACTGGAAGCCATATGAGCAACGGACTGGATACAATTAGGTAAATTCAGTTGAACAAAAATATGGCCTTTTGGTGTTTTAAAGTCTGTGTCAGCTTTAAACCACAACTTAAAGCCAGGTTCCTGCGCCAAAAGCCGGGGTTTGGTCATATGGTCAGTATCAGAGAGTAAATTCAGCTCTGTCACCAGATAGGGGTTGCTTTGTGGCAGATGATTGCCTTCTGGCACCTCAGCCTGCCGGTAATGTCCAAGCTGATCTGGTGTCAGCGGCTGCACCCGATAAGGGGTTTGATACCAACGTGCTTCTTGGTTGGCCTCTATATCAGGCGCAATATACATCACCCTCATATTGTCGGGACGGAAATGTCCAAGCAATTCACGGTACAAAGTCTCCGGAGGCAAGTCCATGCGGTAATCGCCATACACATAATCATCGACCGGATAATGTTGCATATTGACGGACAAATCGCAGGCACCCTGCAAGGCTGTGCTGGGCTCCTGATACAGGTAACTCCATTGCACCAAACGCTGGCGCTCCAGAAACAAATGCTGCGGAAAAGGCGATTGCCGTAGCAGGTGCAACTGACCAAACATGGCTTCTAAAATCTGATCTTTGGCAAAAACCCCCTGTTCTGTCAGCTCAAAAGACAGAGTGAAATCTTTGTAGTTACTGCCATCTATGCCGCCACCGGCACTAAGTTGGTTGACCCAACCTTTGTGTTTTAACAAAGCCAGCAAAGAACCCGGACCTTCATCCCCCAATAAATGCGCTAAAAAAGAAATCAGTTTGTATTTATACCAGGGTTGGATATCGGGCAAAGCAAAACTGGCCACCAACCGCTGGCTGAATTTATGCGGGGCTATATCCAGTTGCAACGCCTGATGTTCGGCCAGATACAGAGGCTCGGACAAAGGGGCTTTGGCACAAACATGGTTGGGCAGGGCATTAAAATACCGATGAACCAAAAGCTCCAGTTGTGGCAAGGGCAAGGGGGAGACTAAACACAGAGTCATACGGCGGGCGCCATAATGACTGTCAAAAAACTGCTGCACAGCCTGCTGCAGACTTTGCTCTGGCGTGTCGCATAAAGTCAGTAAATTCCCCACTGAAAACTTGGCAAAGGGGTGGGCCGGATTCACCGTCTCTTTATGTACCTGATAAATGCGTCTGCTGTCATCTTTAAGTTTTAATGAAAACTCAGCTTCAATCGCCTGACGTTCTTTTTCAATATAATCAGCATGAAACAAGGGGGCACGGAACATATCAGCAAACCTGTCCAGCGCCTGTTCAAAGTAGTCGGTATCAATATCAAAGAAAAAACTGCTATGCTCAGTACCGGTCCAGGCATTGTGACTGCCACCATGATGATTGATAAAGTGCTGGTACTCACCGGCATCCGGATACTTTGCAGTGCCCAGAAACAGCATATGCTCAAGAAAATGCGCTAAGCCCTGGCGTTCAGCCGGATCATCAAAATGTCCGACATTGACCGTCAGCGCAGCCGCACTTTTTTCTGCGTCTTGTTGATGCACCAGAAGAACGGGCAGATCGTTCGATAAAGTCAGCGCCAGATACTGACGCTTATCGTTAGGGCTTTGCATTAACTGGCTTTTTTTCAATTTATGCCTCGTGACGGGAACCCTGAAAATACAGAATGCAAGGGTTCATCATAGCGATTAGGAATATAGTAACGCAATTTTATGCTTTATTAGCAGTTACTGTCGGCATTAACTTTCATTATCATAGCGCACTCTTTTCGCGAGTGTCGCGAAGTTGTAACTGGTAGCAACAATGGTTAATTTGGTTATTATGCGGCACGGTGAAGCTGAACCGCAGTACTTGAGCGACAGTGAACGACAGTTAACAGCAGCAGGTCAGGCCGAAGTCAGTGAAATGGCAGAGTGGCTGCATCACCACTATAGTGCATTTGACCGGATTTTCTCCAGCCCTTATCGCAGGACTCAGCAAACTGCCGCACTTTTGGTGAAAAAAGGGGTATCGACGCAAGCTGTTGAAGTCAATGCAGATCTTGTACCTGATGGCAATGCACAGCTGGTGGTTGATTTTTTTGACATGCTGTATGCTGAAAACCCGCACGCCAGAATTTTATTGGTGTCGCATATGCCATTGGTCAGCTTTTTAGTCGAAGCTTTTACCCGTAATGGTCAGACGCCCATTTTTGACACAGCGGGTGTGGCCTGCATCGATTACCACCAACACAGGGGGATGTTATTGGAATATGCCTGCCCCAGTATGATCAGACTGGTTAAGTCGGTGTCTTAAGTAACACCAGCAAAGCACCATCCCGGCCCCATTCTGTTGGGGCTGTGTGAAAAGCCCGTACGTTTGGATGCTGTACTAACCAGTTTGGTACTCGTTTAGCCAGAATTCCCAGACCTTTACCATGCACCACACAAGCACAGTTAAAGTGCTGTTGTTCACAGTAGGCTAATAAGCCTGCCAGTTCGGTTTTAGCTTGTTGTTGGGTTAAACCATGCAAGTCCAGCACCACAGCAGGGCGGAATTCTCCCCGTTTTAATTGTCTGGCTAAAGTCGGGTCATCACCGGTCTGCACAAAAGCCAGAGTTTGACTGTCGCTGAAAAAACCTTCGTACTGGTCAGAAAAGTAAAACAAATGGCTATCTGGACTGCTATTTGTTAAAGTGGCGGCCATTCTGACCTTGCCGGGCTGGCGGGCAAAAGGTATCTTGTCCTGCTGCAAGGGGCGTGCGCCTGTTACCGAGTCACGGAACAGCTGTTTTTCTTCATCAGGAAGATCTGAAACTGGTGTTTTTTTTCGCATGCCCGAAGTCTAACCAATCACTAGAGTAAAACACAATGACAGAGCACCAAAGCAGCCATCTGACTGCGGAAATTATCGACGAAGCCATCCGCGAGCTGCATTCTATCCACGACTGGTTACGCTGGTCTGTCAGTCAGTTTAACAAAGCTCATATTTATTTTGGCCACGGTACTGACAATCCCTGGGATGAAGCTGCTTTATTGCTGGCCCATAGTCTGGAACTGGCCCGTATTACAGAAAATCTGTTGCCACTTCGTATCACCAGCTCTGAAGCCAGAGTCTTTTGTGAATTGTTACTGCAACGTATTGAACAGCGTATTCCTGCTGCGTATCTGACTCAGCAAGCCTTTTTCTGTGGTTTGAGTTTTTATGTCGATGAGCGGGTGTTAGTGCCACGTTCTCCGATAGGCGAGCTGATCAGCCGCAGCTTTGAGCCCTGGTTTAAAGATCATGAGCCGGCACGGATTTTAGATTTATGCACAGGCTCAGGTTGTATTGCGATAGCCTGTGCCAAACAGTTCCCCAATGCTGAAGTCGATGCGCTGGATATCAGCGAAGACGCGCTGGATGTAGCGATATTTAATATCGAACAACACGAGCTGGAGCATCAGGTGTTCCCTATGTTGTCCGATGGTTATGATGCCATTGCCGGTCAGACCTACGATTTGATTGTCACCAATCCACCTTATGTGGACGCCGAAGATATGGCCGACCTGCCGGATGAATACCATCACGAGCCGGAGCTTGGTTTGGCTTCAGGCCATGATGGTTTAGAGCTGACCCGCCGTATCCTGGCGCAGGCTGCAGAGCATTTAAACGACGGCGGCTGGCTGATTTGTGAAGTAGGCAACAGCATGGTCGCGCTGCAACAGCTGTATCCGGATTTACCATTACAATGGCTGGAATTCGAACGGGGTGGTTTAGGTGTATTTGCCATCAGTAAAGCGGATTTGGTGAAACATCAGCATAGCCTGGAAGCATAGATTAAAGGCTTAATTCGTTAGAACAGAGAACAAGATTCAGGAGCAAAAGATGTCGGGGAATTCTATAGGCCAACTGTTTAAAGTGACCACCTTTGGTGAAAGCCATGGTCCGGCCATTGGTGGCATAGTGGATGGTTTGCCGCCCGGCTTAATGCTCGATCTGGAGCAAATTCAGCACGAATTAGACAGACGTAAACCCGGCACTTCCCGCTACACCACAGCGCGGCGGGAAGATGACATAGTCAAAATTTTATCCGGTGTGTTTGAAGGTGTCAGCACAGGCACCTCTATTGGTTTGCTGATTGAAAATACCGATCAGCGCTCACAGGACTATTCCGCTATTAAAGACTTGTTCCGCCCTGGCCATGCCGATTACACCTACTGGCATAAATTTGGTATTCGTGATTACCGGGGCGGGGGTCGTTCTTCTGCCCGTGAAACCGCAGTTCGTGTGGCTGCTGGTGCTATTGCCAAGCAGTATTTAAAAGCTAAGTTTGGTATCGAAATTCGTGGTTATCTGGCGCAGCTTGGCCCAATCAAAGCGCAAAAGCTGGATTGGAATCAGGTCGAAAAAAATGACTTTTTCTGCCCTGATGTCGAGGTGCTGGAGCAGTTAGATGAGTATATGCGTCAGTTGAAAAAAGACGGTGACTCAGTCGGGGCCCGTATTAATGTGGTGGCCTCTGGTGTGCCTGTCGGCTGGGGCGAGCCTGTGTTTGACCGGATTGATGCTGATATAGCCCACGCTATGATGAGTATCAATGCGGTGAAAGCTGTTGAAATTGGTGATGGTTTTGCAGTGGTTGAACAACGGGGTTCTACCCATCGTGATGAGCTGAGCTTAACCGGCTTTAGCGCCAACCATGCAGGTGGCACTTTAGGCGGCATTACCTCTGGTCAGGACATCAACGTCAGTATTGCGTTAAAACCTACCTCCAGTATCAGCATTCCGGGTAAAACCATTACCACCAGCGGTGAAGAAACGGAGATGATCACCAAAGGCCGTCACGACCCTTGTGTGGGGATCCGGGCTGTGCCTATTGCCGAGGCGATGCTGGCGATAGTACTGATGGATCATTTCCTGCGTCACAGAGCACAAAATGCTGATGTGATGGTGACAACGCCAGATATAGCAAGGCAGCCTTAACACTTTGAGGTAGAATACAAACGTCGCTTTATGCGGCGTTTTTGTTTTTCTTAGCGGCGTAAATCCGCCGTAAATTTTTTGTAGTGGAAATCTAATGAAACTTGCCACCACCCCAGCCCTGGGACTTGCGTATTTTGCCTATTTTGCTGTGTTGGGTATTTTTGTGCCTTACCTGCCGATGTTTCTTGATGGCCGTGGTTTTAATTCTCACGACATAGGTTTGTTACTGGCGATAGTCACCACCAGCCGTATTATTGGCCCGAGCTTGTGGGCTATGGTGGTGGAACGTAAAGGTGACCCTATCAGTGTGATGCGTTTTGGCGCTGTGCTGGCGTCCATTGGCTGGTTGTCCAGTTATGTTGATTTTGGTTATTGGCCCCTGGTGTTGGGGCTGGGGTTATTCAGCTTATTCTGGACTGCCATTTTGCCGCAGCTGGAAGTCAGCGCTTTTCATTATCTGAATAACGACAGCACAGTCTATGGCCGGGTCCGCAGTTTTGGCAGTGTAGGCTACATACTGGTGGTGATGCTGGGCGGACTCTTACTGCAACATTTTGGCCCGGAGTTTTTGCCCTGGGGGGCTACGGTGTTTTTAGCCTTACTGCTTGGGACTTTGTTTTTATTGCCGTCTTTTACGATGAAAAACACTGCAGGGCAGGAATCCATCCGCTTCCGGACTTTGTTTAAACAGCCGGTGTTTTTACGTTTTATGGCCGCCACTTTTTTAATGCAAATCAGTTTTGCGCCTTTTTATGGTTTCTTTATTTTGTATTGCCGCGATTTAGGCTATAGCGGCGTGACCTCCGGCATGATGATAGCTTTGGCTGTGCTGGCAGAAATTATTGCGTTTTTTTACGCAGGAAAAGTGTTGAACCGCTTTAGCTACCGTGTGCTGCTGACCTTTTGTTATGGCATCACTATAGTGCGCTGGCTGATAGTGGCTTATCTGGCACAGCATTGGTACTGGCTGGCTTTTAGTATGTTATTCCATGCCGCCAGTTTTGCTTTGGCGCACAGCTGCGCCATGCAGTTTATTCAGAGTTTTTTTGTACCGGCACAGCGCAGCCGGGGTCAGGCTTTGTATGCAGGTATAGTGTATGGCGGTGGTGGTGCAATAGGGGCTTATTGTGCCGGAGTTTTATGGGCGGACGGACCAGGTTCAACCTTAACTTTTGTCAGTGCGGCTGTAGCGGCTTTGGGCGCTACATTGATGGCATTTTCATTGCCTAAAACTCTGGGCCAACAACAGCTATAGCCTTTCCTCCAGTTCAGGCTGGGCATCAGTGCGGTAAAAGGCTACAATGCGGCGTTTTTTTCAGGCGGTAGAGGGTAGTGTGGCCAGTCTGTTTCGTTTGGGTTTAATTATCAATCCTGTCGCAGGAGTAGGCGGTGCCGTTGCGCTTAAAGGCAGTGACGGTGTAGTGGAACAAGCGCTGGCATTAGGGGCTGTACCTCAGGCGCAAAATAAAACCGCTTTGGCTTTAGAGCCGCTGTTAGCTTTAAAAGATCAGCTTCAGATCCTGACAGTTGCCGGTGCTATGGGGGCGGATTTATTGGCCTCTTTAGGTTTTCACTTTCAGATCTGTTATACACCCCAATCCAGTCAGACTACTGCAGAAGATACAGAACAGGCCGCTGCAGCTATAGCTGAGCAAGGTGTGGATTTATTGTTGTTTGCCGGTGGTGATGGCACAGCCCGTAATATCTGCGCTGCGGTCGGTGAACGTTCAACAGTGCTTGGTGTGCCGGCCGGTTGTAAAATCCATTCCGGTGTGTATGCCATCAGCCCATCGGCTGCGGGTAAAGTGATTGCTCAGCTGGTCAAAGGTGAGCTCGTCACTTTAACTGAAGCTGCCGTGATGGACATTGATGAAACCGCCTTTCGCCAGGGCATAGTGCGGGCCAAACGTTTTGGTGAAATGCGTATTCCTGCTGAGCTTCGATATATCCAAAGCGTAAAAAATGGCGGTAAAGAATCTGAAGAGCTGGTGCTGGATGATTTGGCAGCCTACATAGCCAGTACCATGGAAGACGATGTGCGTTACGTGATGGGCTCAGGCTCCACTGTCGCTGCCGTGATGAAAGAACTCGGTCTGCCTAATACCTTGTTAGGTGTGGACGTGGTTGAAAATGGTGAGCTGATCGCGTCCGATGTCACAGCCGCTGAATTGTTGACCCTGGTGCAGGATTATCCAAGCAAACTGGTGATCACCTTAATAGGAGGCCAGGGTCATGTGTTTGGTCGCGGTAATCAGCAGTTAAGTCCTGCTGTGATCCGTGCTGTGGGCCGCAGCAATATTTGTTTAGTGGCCACTAAAACTAAACTACAGCAGCTGGCAGGCCGGCCTTTATTAGCCGATACAGGTGATGCCAGCCTTGACCAGCAATTGCAGGGCCTGATCCCTGTGCTGGTAGGTTACAATGATTATGTGATGTACAGACTAGGTCTGGAGGAGTAAAAATGCAGGATATTCAGGCCTATATTCAGCAGGTTGCCCGGTTTTTAGATGAGATGGTGCAACATGCCAGTGATGATGAATTATTTGCCGGTGGTTATTTACGTGGCCATTTTGATTTAGCTGTGGGCCGTTTAGAATTAACGGAGCAACCATTTGAGCGGGCTGAACTGACAGGTTCAGTGCAGCAAAGTCTGGAGTCAGCTATTGCTGGTGGTGAACTGACTGAACAGGACCAGCATTTAGTGCTGGGCTTATGGCAGCAGCTGCAACAACTTTCGTGATCTGATCTAGCATCAGATTAAAACTGAAGCCGAATTTGATTTGCGCTTCTACCACGCGCTTAAAGCGCCAAACTACAAGTGAACTTTATGTCTACTAAATTTACCAGCTTAGAGCAACACGCCAGTTATGGCATAGGTCTGCAAATGGGTCAGCAACTGGCTGATAACCCGTTTGACGGTTTGGATATTCTGGCAGTAGCCGCTGGTTTAGCAGCAGCTTTTCAGGGTGACGAGCCAGAAGTATCAGAACAACAAATTGGTGCTGCGTTCCAGGTGATCAGCCAACGTATGCAGCAACAACAGGAAGAACAAGCCAAAGCTTTAGCTGGCGCTGGTGAAGCTTACCTGGCCGAAAACGCGAAAAAACCAGGCGTTACAGTAACTGCCTCTGGTTTACAGTATGAAGTATTAGTGCAGGGTGAAGGCGAGAAGCCAACCAAAGCTTCTACAGTGCGCACGCACTACCACGGCACTTTGATTGACGGTACTGTGTTTGACAGCTCCTATGACCGTGGTCAGCCAGCTGAATTCCCTGTCTCTGGCGTGATTGCCGGCTGGACTGAAGCGTTGCAACTGATGCCAGTGGGCACCAAGTTACGTTTAACTATCCCACACAACCTGGCTTATGGTGAGCGTGGCGCTGGTGGCAAAATTGCCCCATTCAGCACTTTAGTGTTTGACGTAGAGCTGTTAGCTATAGTTGGCTAATTAATTGTTTTACAAATAAAAAAGGAGCCAGCAGGCTCCTTTTTTATTTAGCAACTGTCAGCAACATGTTGCGACGATTTTGATCCGATACTTAATCGTATGGGTTGTATTTTTGCTTCTTGAACTGGCTGAGTATCAACAACAGTGCCAGCAGGCTATAGACCACAAAAATAACCCGGGTCCAGACGGGCATCGACAGATCCATAAAACGCCAGGCTATATCACCACACATACCGGTAGGATTAAAGATTTCCGGAAACCATTTATCTAACGGCAAACCCAGCGGAAACTCAGGAAACAAACTGCAGCTGTATAAACCACCAGACTGCACCAGCTCTTCCACGCCAACGTGTTCATGAGTGATCATCAGACCCCAGACCGAAGTTGCGCTAAAAGCCAATAAAGCTATCCAGCGTACTAAAGCATTAGCAGGGGCTATCAGCGCAATCAGGGCTGCTAAAATCACACCTGTTAATGCCGCTCTGGCGTACACACACAACATGCAGGGCTGTAAATTCATCTGATACTGAAAGTACAACGCCAGACCTAACAACACCGTGGCTGACAGCGCTAACACAAGCCATGCCGATCGTTGTTTTGACCATTTTGCCAGACTGGATAACATTCGGATCCCTTTGTTTGATAAAACAAAACTGTAAGTCGGTCAATCTAAGGTAAAAACAGTGGAAAGACAACCCACAGTACGCTGAACAGCTATTTTTAATCCATAGCTTGTTAACTGCTTTGTCTCTGGTACAATCAGTGCCATTTATCTGACATTATAATAATGACAACGGGCCCCTCCGCATGACTATGAATTTGATTAAAGCGCAAAGCCCAGCTGGTTTTGCTGAAGAATATATTGTTGAATCTATCTGGAATGGCAAATTTGCTCCAGGTTCCATTCTGCCGGCTGAGCGTGAACTGTCAGAGCTGATAGGGGTGACCCGCACCACTTTACGTGAAGTATTACAACGTTTAGCGCGGGACGGCTGGCTGACTATTCAGCACGGCAAACCGACCAAAGTAAATAACTTCTGGGAAACCTCAGGGTTAAATATTCTGGAAACGCTGGCGCGTTTAGATGAAGAACGTATGCCTGAGCTGGTGGACGAGTTGCTGTCAGCCCGCACCAACATCAGTGCCATTTATATTCGTGGTGCCATTAAAACTCATAAAGAGCAGGTGATTGCCTCTTTTGCCGGTGCTGAAGATTTAGCGGATACGGCTGAAGCTTTTGCGGCTTTTGACTACAACCTGAACCATGAAATGGCGCTGCATTCGTCCAACCGTATTTATGTGCTGATTTTAAATGGCTTCCGTGGTTTATATAACAAAATTGCCCGTTTCTACTTCTCATCACCTGAAGCCCGTGAACTGGCCCGTCAGTATTACAATCAGCTGAAGCAATACGCAGAAGCCGGTAAACATGACGAAGTGGTGTTCGCAGTGCGTAAGTACGGTAAAGAAAGTGGCAAGATTTGGGCTGGTTTACGCTCACAAATTCCTAAAGATTTAATCGAATAATCTGAAACCGCCGCAAGGCGGTTTTTTATTGGCTGATGTAATGTTCGCCAGCGACCCACTGCTAAAGCTGCGCCAAATGGGCAAGACGATTTGTATCTTTATTCAATAAGATCTGCTTAACGTCAGTAGCCTTGTCACAGCGGTCAGGGCTGGTTATTATATTGCTATATATAATATAACCTTTAGTTATATGGTGTGACTGATGCAAAAGCCTGCTGTGCGACCACAAGAAATTTATCTGGATAACAATGCGACTACGCCTGTATTGGCCTGTGCTGCTGATGCAGCACAACATACGATGCAACAGTGTTTTGGTAATCCAAGCAGCAGCCACAGCACAGGCATTAAAGCCAAAGTGGAACTGGAAAACACCAGGCAGTTGGCGCGTCAGCTGATAGGGGCGGGCTCTGGTGATATTGTGTTTACGTCAGGCGCCACTGAAGGCATTCAAAGTTCCATTTTCTCCGCTTTGTTGCACGCCCGTTTGTCCGGAAAAACGGGTCCGGCTTTTAGCTTGTTGTACGGTGCTACTGAACACAAAGCCGTACCTCAGAGCCTGGAACACTGGAATCAGGTTTTGCAGCTGGGGGCGAGCATCAAAGCTATTCCTGTGGATCAACATGGTCTGCTGGATTTTGATTTTATCCGTGCTGAACTGCCGGATACATTACTGATTTGCACTATGGCGGCGAATAATGAAACTGGTGTAAAGCAGGATTTAGCGGCTTTACAGCAACTGATCCGGGGTGTTGCACCTGCGGTACTGTGGATGGTGGACTGTGTGCAGGCGCTTGGCAAAATGGCCTTGCAGCTGGAACAAATGAGCATAGACTACGCGCCATTTAGTGGTCATAAGCTGTATGCACCCAAAGGTATAGGCTTTTTATATGTGCGTAAAGGCGCGCCCTATCAGCCGTTGCTGGCAGGCGGCGGCCAGGAAAGTGGTTTACGCTCAGGCACTGAAAACTTGCCCGGTATTGCCGCATTACAGGCGATTTTCCAGCAGTTGGCATTAAAGACAGGTTCAGTATTCCAACCAGAACAACAACTCTGGGCCTACCGTGAGCAACTGTTGTCTGCTTTGCGTCAGGTGTTTCCTGATTTAGTGCTCAATAGCGACCAACCTTATGTAGTGCCAACTACTATTAACTTCTCTGTACCGGGTTTTGCCAGCAAAGACATTATGGATTTGTTTGACGCCGCCGGTATTCGTGTCAGCTCAGGGTCTGCCTGCAGCTCTAAAATACCAACCAGTTTTGTGCTCAATGCCATGGGGTTGCCGTTATGGCGCAGCCAGGGCGCGATCCGTTTATCTTTTGGTCCTGCAATGACTACAGCTGAATGTCAGCAGGCTTGTGATGCTATTCTGGCGCTTAAAACTGTGGTGAATTCCTGTTGTCTGGTCTTAAGTGACGCCAGCAGCACAGAACTGCAGCCCGTCTCTGGTTTAGTGCAGTTAAAACATGAAGATTTATGTAGTTATTTGCTGGTTTCTGCAAATACCGCAGAAGTGATCATTATTGATGCAGTGCTGCCGCTGGCGACCCGTATTGCGCAGTTAGTGCAGGGCCACCAGTTTAAAGTCCGGGCTATTCTGGACACTCATTTGCATAAAGATCATCCCTCAGCACGGCCTGAGCTGGTGACTTTATTGGCTGATTTATTAGACCCGGTCCAGACGGACTTATTAGGCTGGCCTGTGGCACAAGCTCTGCTACAGATGGGCGCCTATCAGCTGGAAACTCTGGCGACTCCGGGGCACAGCCCTGAAGCTGTGACTATTCTGGTTAAACAAGGCCAACAGCAAAAATTCGCTTTTACCGGTGATTTTATTTTACCTGGTGGCACAGGGCGACTTGATTTACCTGGTGGTGACAGCAAAGCCTTTCGTCAGAGCTTACGACTGTTAAATCAGCATCTTGAACGGCAGACGTTGTTGTTATCCAGCCATGATTATGCCCAGCGTTTTTTCACCCGCCGGGATTTAATGCTGCAGGAGCAGCCAGCATTACAACAAGTGCTGGCGACAGAAGATGCGCCAGAGCTATGGTTAAGCGAATTGCAACGTCAGACCGAATGGCTGCAACAACAGGCTGGTCATTTTTGTGGGGTGGTGGAGGTTTGTGTTTCAGATGCCACTGCTGTCATCAATAAAGATCAAATTGCAAACCTGATCCAAAAGTACCCCAGTTTACAAATCTGGGATGTGCGTGAACCTCATGAACAGGCCGCCGGTGCTTTGTCTGTGTATTTGCCTGACTTAGTTTGTAAGGAAGTGCCTTTGTCTGCACTGGTGCAGCAAGTTGCAGAACAGCAGAAGGCTGAACCTCAGGCTGTGTTGCTGGTGTGCCGTTCAGGTAATCGCAGTTTATTGGCGGCCAAGGTGCTGAACAGGGCGGGCTTTGAGTTGGTGTTTAACTTAAAAGGTGGGGTCGCGCTTTTAGCTTAAACCAATACTCTTGGTATTCGCTTCGACAGATAGACGGGCGACCATAAAGGTCGCCCCTATAGTCTGTATTTGTTTAATAAAACAGATGCTGCAATGGGTTTAATAAGCGGGTTAAGCCTTTTTTAAACTTCAGTGGCGCTGTTAAGACCGACAAACACAAACAATCTTCGCTCATGGTGCGTGGGGTGTGAGTGTGATCCGGTGTATTAATCAGTAAATCACCTTCACCGTAACAGCCTGCTTCATCATAAATTTTACCTTTCAGTACTAAAGTAATTTCCAGACCCAAGTGAGTATGCTGTGGCACTTCGCTGTCTTTGCGAATATAAAGCAAAGACACATTATGCTGATCTTCTCCGGCCAGTTTCGCAGTGCTGATCCCACCCAGACTGAACCATTTTAGCTTGTTTTGCAGCAGAGGTTTTAATGAGGCCGGCACTAATATTTCACTGTTTTGAATGTGCAGCGTAAAAGGTTGACGACGTTCAGTTTTTACCGGCACTTCAGGCTGAGCTGTAATGAAATCCAGCATTTGCTGCCAGTCTGTATCTACAGCTTGTGCTGCTGCTATATTGGCTAAGGCGGCACCGGCTTCAGCTTCCAAATCCATTTTTATCCGCTGACAATGAGGGCATAGATCCAGATGTGCTGCTATGGCCAGACTTAATTCCGGCGCCAGGCTGGCTTCAATATACTGTTCCAGCAATTCCAGCGCCGGGTGGTGTTTAACTGCGTGGATCATCAATGGCCTCTCTTAATCTGTCCAGCGCCAAACGAATACGGGATTTGACTGTACCCAGCGGTATACACAGTTCTTCCGATACTTCCTGGTGCGATTTGTCTTCTAAGTACACCTTTTCCATTACGTCACGTTGTGCCGGAGGTAAGGTAGCAAAATGGGGGGCGACTTTCTCCGCCAGTAACCATAAATCCCACTCGTTACTGTCACTTCCTTCCTGTTCAGGGTAATCCCCGTCAAAAAACAAGTCGTCCGCACTCAGCTCGTCTTTACGGCTCTGTTTTTTTCGCAACATATCGAAACGGACGTTGCGGGCTATAGTAAATATCCAGGTAGAGGCACAGCCTCGGCTGGCGTCAAATAATCTGGCTTTTTGCCAGACATTCAGCATGGTGTCTTGCACCATTTCCATGGCTTGTTGTTCGTTGCCAAACATTTTCAGACCAAAAGCCTTTAGCCGTGGCGCAAAATAGCTAAATAGCTGCGAGTAGGCCTGTTTATCGCGGTCTACTGCAATAAAAGTTAAAACCTGTTCCCACTGTGCATTGTCTTGTGGTTGAACTGACATAGATCCTTGACTACCGGGTCTCTGATATGTGCTTACATCATGCCTATGAACTGATGTTGGATCCAACATTATTCCAATCCTGCCTATACCCTTTGTTCGATGTTTAGTTTTACGCTGCAGTTCTGATTTTAGATTGGTTTAAAAAATAGAAAGGTTTGTTTGATTTATTCTAATTTTTTATCTAAAAAATTAAAGTTATTCTGTCATTACTAACTCGACAGGAGAAACTACCATGGCACATGTATTAGTAATTAATAGTTCTTTAAGCGGCGACAAAGGTCAATCGACCCAGTTAAGCCAACAGTTTTTAGCTTCTTTACCAGCAGGTTTCACTACTGAAACTCTGGATCTGGTGCAGGACAGCTACCCACATTTAACTATGGCGGAAATTGGTGCCTGGATGACTCCGGAGTCCGACCGCTCTGACGAGCAAAAAGCTTTAGCTGCATTGTCAGACGACGCCATAGCTCAAATTCAAAAGGCGGACGCTATTGTGATTGGCGTTCCTATGTACAACTTCGGTGTTCCAAGCCAGTTAAAAGCTTATTTTGACCGCCTGGCCCGTGCTGGTATCACCTTTAAATACACTGAAACAGGCCCTGTAGGTCTGTTACAAGACAAGCCAGTGTTTATTTTTGCAACCCGCGGTGGTTTATATCAGGGCACACCAATGGACTCACAAACTCCGTTTGTCAGTGCTTTTCTGAATTTTATTGGTTTGAAAGATTTAAACTTCATCTACGCTGAAGGCTTAAACATGGGACCTGAAAGCGCAGAAAAAGCTTTAACTGCTGCAAAAGCCCGTATTGCTGAGCTGGCACCAGCTGTTGCAGCTTAATCGCATACTCTGAGTTTTTCCCGGAAGGGATCCTCCTTCCTGCAAGCTTTGGCCACTTAAATCAAGTGGCCTTTTTTTAAATTCTAACTTTTCTGCTGATATTTGAAGACTTTATACACTTAGAGTTTGGTATCTGCTCTGCCTCTGAATTATGCTAGGTGAAACTTATGCCTCAGGGAGAGCAAACTTTGGCAACTATTCAGTCTCAACATAAATGGCGTTTTTTCCGCTCCGGTGGTTTTGATCAGGTGGCTTTAGACTCTGCAGCGGACTTGCTGCATCTGCATGAACTGGATCCAAAACTCTGGACAGTACTGAATTGTCCTACCACAGGACTTGAATTTGACAGCCGCACAGCTGCTTTATTGGATTTAGATGGCGACGGTCAAATCCGGATACCGGAAATACTGGCCGCTGTGCGCTGGAGCTGCGAGCGTCTTCAGGATGCAGACATTCTGTTTAAAGCTCCGGGTTTACCACTGGCCGCTATTGCGGATCAGGACGCTGAGGGGGCAAATCTCAAGGCCGCAGCGCTCAAAGTGCTGGAAATTGCTGGTAAAACCGAAGCTGATGCTCTGCAGGTTGCTGATCTGGCCGATATGACACTGCTGTTTTCTCCGCAACATTTTAATGGTGACGGTGTAGTGACGGCGGAATTAACCTCTGATCCTGAACTTGTGCAACTGATCACTGAGATTATTCAGACTCAGGGCGCACAGCCGGACCGCAGTGGCGCTGAAGGGATCCACAGTGAGAGTCTGGAAGCTTTTTATCAGCAAGCTGCAGCTCTGGTGGAGTGGTATGCGGCAGGGGGCTCTGACGATCCGTTGTTTTGTCCATTAGGGGATAAAACAGCAGAGGCTGTAGCTGCATTTGAGGCGGTAAAAGCCAAAGTGGATGATTTTTTTGTCCGCTGTCAGTTGGCCGCTTTTGACCAAAGAGCTGCGGATGCGCTGAATCCTGCAGTGACTGTGTATGAGGTGTTAAGCAACAAAGCCATCAGCAGTGCCGATGCGGATGTTGCCGCCTTGCCATTAGCTGCTGTTGCAGCTGACTCTGCTTTACCTTTGGCCGAAGGTATAAATCCTGCCTGGACCAGCGCTATTACAAGTTTTAAACAACTGGTGGTAGAACCTTTATTGGGGGCAAAAGGCAAACATAAAGCAGGACATTTAACGGCTGAGCAGTGGCAGCAGATTTGTCAGCAGTTAGAACCATGGCGCTTATGGCTGGCAGCAAAACCAGAGACCAGTGTGCACCAACTGGATCTTGATCGGTTAAAAGCTATCGTCAGCGGTGATGGCAAAACACGGCTGGAAGCATTGATCGCCCAGGATTTGGCTGCTTCCACTTTCGCTGAAAATGTAGATGCAGTGGAACGGCTGGTGCGCTATCAGCGCGATTTAGTCACTTTGCTGCGCAACTTTGTCTCCTTAAGCGATTTTTATCAAAGCAAACACAAAGCTATTTTTCAGATCGGTACTTTGTATTTGGATCAACGCAGTTGCGAGCTGGTGTTGAAAGTCTCTGATATGGCACGTCATGCCACCATGGCGCCTTTTAGTGGCTGTTATCTGGTGTATTGCAGCTGTGAGCGGCAAGGGGAAGCGCCACTGCAGATAGTCGCTGCTTTAACAGGGGGTGACGTGGACGAGTTGATGGTGCCTGGCCGTAACGGCGTGTTTTACGACAGACAAGGCCGTGACTGGCGCGCTATGGTGACCAAAGTGGTGGTGCAGCCTGTCAGTATAGGTCAGGCCTTCTGGTCTCCATACAAAAGAGTGGCGGCTTTTATTGAAGCCCAGTTGCAAAAGTTTGCAGCATCCAGAGATAAAGAGATTGAAGCCAAAACCACAACGGGCGTTGCTACCGTAGCTGTTGCACCAACACCAGCGGCTCCTGCCACAGCTCCTACTGTTGTTGCAGGTTTTGATATCGCCAAATTTGCCGGTATTTTTGCGGCAATGGGCCTGGCTGTCGGGGCTATAGGTACTGCTTTGGCTGCTGTGATGTCCGGATTGTTTTCGCTGTTATGGTGGCAAATTCCGCTGGTGATCATAGGGGTTTTACTATTAATTTCTGGTCCTTCGATGCTGATGGCGTTTTTAACCTTAAGACGTCGTAATCTGGGGCCGCTGCTCGATGCCAATGGCTGGGCTGTGAACACCAGGGCTAAAATTAACGTGCCTTTTGGTGCTGCTTTAACAGGTTTAGCCCGCTTACCCGCGGGAGCTAAACGCAGTTTAACTGATCCTTTTGCCGAGAAAAAACGGCCCTGGGGCAGCCTATTACTGCTGTTGTTTGTGGTTATAGGTGCTGCGTTATTTTGGTGGTTCAGGCTGAACTGACCCTTGTATTAAACCAGCCTGCGAAGTCCGTTCGCAGGCTGTTTTGCTCTTGCTTTGACTCCACTTATCGCCTGCCAGCCACCGTTAAACCTAAGCTGTGATCAGCACACTTGGTCTTTTACTGATTTCTTTGTATAAAGAGCGGACAACCACCACTAAAAAAGAACATCAATGAAAACAAAACCATGGTTAATAGCGGCTTTTGTCGCTGCAAGTTTCATCGGTTCTGCTGTTGCTGCCGAACCTCAAACCTATCAGCTCAGTCCTGTCAGTGTCACTGCGCCACAAAATCCTGCCCATGCACCTTTTACTATGGAGCAAATCATGGCGCACCCGGATTGGTTAGGTCGTCCGGCAGAAGGCGCTTTTTGGGCAGATGACAACAGTCAGTTGTATTTCCAGCAAAAACGCCAGGGCTCTGAAATTCGTGACTGGTACAGCTTAAAAGCTGAGCAGGGCGCTGTAGCAACGGCTGTGCCTATGGCCGACTGGCATTTAATGGGCTCAGCACAGACAGTGTACAGTCAGGACGGTAAATCCCTGGCTTATCTGTTTGAAGGCCATGTTTTTGTTAAACATCAGGGCAAGCTGACACAAGTCACCCGCAGTTCAACCCGTTATGACCAAGTGCAGTTCTTAGCTGATGGTCGTCTGGTGTTTCGTGCCGGCTGGACTTATCAGGTCCTGGATCTGACTACAGGTGCAGTGACTGAACTGGTCAGTTTAAAAAATGCGGATAAACCCGCTGCCCCTAAAGTCGCCGATACGTATCTGGCACAGGAGCAACATAAGCTGATTGAGTTTGTTGCCCTGACTCATAAAAACAAAACGGAGCAGTTTGAACAACAACAGCTGCTGGCGGCACAAAATAAGGCGATGGCCACGCCTGCAGTCTATCTGGATAAAAGCAAAGGTATAGCCTCAGCCAGTTTGTCTCCCAAAGGCGATATGCTGCTGGTTGCTTTGGCTGACAAAAGTGAATGGCGCGACAAAACCGACATTATGCCAAACTACATCACGGCCTCAGGCAATATAGCCCCTGAAGAAGTGCGTCGTCGGGTTGCTGATCAAAAACCTCAATCTCATCAGCTGTTTTTGGTGGATATCAAAACTCAACAGGCCACAGAGCTGAAATACAATACCTTACCTGGTTTTGATGAAGATGTATTAGCCGCGGTAAAAGCTGAAAACGCCAAAGCCGAGGGCAAAACCTATCAGTCGAAAAAAGCGCCCCGCGCTATTGAGTTGATCAACGACTGGAGCTGGAACCAGTCCGCTATTCAGTGGCACGATTCAGGCTCACAGGTCGCTGTAATGCTCAAAGCCTGGGACAACAAAGATCGTTGGCTGGCGACTGTCGATTTTGCTAAAAAGCGTCTGATCAGTCAGCACCGTTTGCATGACGATGCCTGGATCAACTACAGCTTCAACGATTTTGGCTGGTTAAGCCAAAAAGAAACCTTGTATTACCTGTCAGAAGAATCTGGTTATGCGCATTTGTATCTAAAACCTGTTCAGGGTGAAGCGAAAAAACTGACAGCCGGTACTTTTGAAGTCAGCAATCCGCAGTTAACAAAAAACGATCAGTACCTGTATTTCAAAGGCAATGTCAGCCATCCAGGTATTTATGAAATTTACCGTGTGGCGTTAAGCACTGGTCAACTGGAACAGATGACAGCGTTAAAAGGCTCAGCTGATTACCGGTTATCGCCGGATGAAAATAAACTACTGCTGACCTGGTCCAACTCTGTCACGCCGCCAGAGTTGTATCTGATGGACAATAAGCCAAAAACTAAGGTGACCCGCTTAACCTATACAGCCTCTAAGGAGTTGACTGCATTAAATCTGGCTGCGCCACAAGTGGTTGCAGTGCCTTCCAGTCACGGTAAACAACCGGTGTTCGCCAAACTCTATTTGCCAAAAGATTATCAGCAAGGTGAAAAACGCCGCGCTGTAATTTTTAACCACGGTGCTGGTTATCTGCAAAACAGCGATTTGGGCTGGTCTGGTTACTTCCGTGAATACCTGTTCCATAACCTGCTGATCCAAAAAGGTTATGTGGTATTGGATATGGATTACCGTGCATCAAAAGGTTATGGCCGCGACTGGCGAACCGCCATTTACCGTCAAATGGGTACCCCTGAAACTCAGGATTTAATGGATGGTGTGAAGTACCTGGTCGCCAATGCTCATGTGGATGAAAAACGCGTCGGCACTTATGGTGGTTCTTACGGTGGCTTTATGACCTTTATGGCGCTTTTCACCCAACCGGATCTGTTTAAAGCCGGCGCTGCACTTCGTCCTGTCAGTGACTGGGCTTATTACAATCACGGCTATACCTCAAATATCCTGAATACACCGGATCTAGACCCTATAGCTTATCGTCGCAGCTCGCCGATTTATTTCACTGAAGGTTTAAAAGCGAAGCTGTTGATTAACGCCCCTATGGTCGATGACAACGTATTTTTCCAGGATGTGGTGCGGGTGGTACAGCGTTTGATTGAACATGAAAATGCGAATTTCGAAACTGCTATTTATCCGGTAGAACCACACGGCTTCCGTCAGCCAAGCAGCTGGCTGGATGAGTACAAACGTATCTTGCGTTTATTTGAAGAAGAGTTGTAAACCAATCAGGGTCAGAGCCAAGGCTCTGACCTTACTCAAAGTCCGGTTCAAGCTCAAAGCGCAATAATTGTGACGAGTAGGGCTGGTACACTTCTAAACACAACGCCTGCAATAATAAACGTGGTGCTGCTGCATAAGCTTCATCATGGGCATAAAAAGCATCACCTAAAATGGGATGCCCCAGACTTTGCATATGCACCCGTAATTGATGGGAGCGTCCTGTCACAGGGCGGAGTTCAACTAAACTGCTTTGGCCATCATAACTTAAGCGCTGAAAATAGGTGAGTGCCGCTTTACCAGTTTTCTGACAGATTTTTTGCAGCGGCGGCTGAGCTGGATCTGCTATCAAAGGCGCATTGACCATACCTTGTTCGGCAATTTCTCCCCAGACCCTGGCGCGATAGATTTTTTTCACAGAGCGTGAGGCAAATTGTTGTTTTAACGCGGCTTCAGCCTTACGGCGCAGCGCAAATACCACTAAACCTGAGGTACTCATATCAAGGCGATGCACCAGCTGAGCTAACGGAAACTGTTGTTGCACCCGGCTTAACAGGCAGTCCTGCATCTCTTCGCTGCGGCCCGGATTCGTTAATAAACCACTGGGTTTATTCACCACCAGAATGTCTTTGTCCAGATACAGGATATCCAGCAGGGGATCTGCTGGTGGATTATATACAAAAGGCCTTTGCATCCACTTACTCTTATTTATACAAATAGTTAGTTCAGATATAGCTACTGCTGTTACAGCCCTAATTCTGGCATACTAGCGCTAACTTTGTATCTAGTTATTTAGGTCATGAAAACTGTGATTGATGATTTGGCGGTTTTACCCGCCACAAAACAAGCCTGGACTTTGTTGTATCAGGATGAATTCCTGCTGGTGGTGAATAAACCTGCCCATTTACTGACAGTGCCTGGCCGTCATCCACAAAATCAGGATTGCCTGATCAGCCGCGTTCAGCAAGAGTTTCCTTCTGCGTCTGTGGTGCATCGGCTGGATTACGATACCTCGGGTTTACTGGTGTTGCCTTTAACCAAAAATGCTTTGTCGACCATCAGCAAGGAGTTTCAAAGCAGGGGCACAAAAAAAATCTATCAGGCCGTCGTCTCTGGCGTGCCGGAGCCTTTAAGCGGCACTGTAGATAAAGCCATAGCCGCAGATCCGGACAACAGGCCTTTATATAAAATAAGTCCGGATGGAAAAGCCTCGGTCACGCACTATCAGGTGCTGGAGTTGTTGCCTGAACATCAGGCGTCCTTAGTGCAGTTAGAGCCTGTGACAGGGCGCTCACATCAGTTGCGGTTGCATATGCAAAGTATAGGGCATGCGATTTTAGGGGATCCTTTTTACGCAAGCCCGGCACAGCAGCAACAAAGTAGTCGTTTGTTATTGCATGCGGCTGAACTGGAGTTTACTCATCCGCATAGTGGTGAGCTGATGCATTTTAAGGCTGAAGCTGACTTTCTGCAGGCTTTGCGCTAACCCGACAGACAAATACAACCCCAAGCAGCAGACCACAAATTACGCCATACAAATGCGCATCTATGGCTACATTGGCATCAATCAAAGCGGCCAGTTCTGCATCCGGGCCTTGCCATTGCTCGTACGTTACTTTGGCGATCACGCCCAATAAAATCAGCCAGCCGGACTGAATTTTGTGTTTAATATCAAGCAAAGCACCAGTGGTGATAAAACAATGCAACCAGCCGGATAAACCGACATAAATCTGAATGTCAGGGCTAAACAGATACAAAAGGACACTGATAGCAACACAGCCAGAGACAAGCAGTAAGGCCAAAGATTTCAGGTTGTAATACAGCTGATGCAGCATCAGCATCAACAGCAAAGCGCCCAGATTCATCACTAAATGCCAATGGTTACTATGCAGAAAATGTCCTGTCAACGCGCGCCAGAGCTGGTCTGGTTCAGCTCTGTGATATTCCAGTACAGAGCGGAAGCTTTCCGGTAACAGATGCAACAGCACCAGCAAAGCTACAAAAATCAGCATGCCCCATTGCAGGGCAGAAAAAGCACGAAGATTCATCACTAGTTTAACCACCTGAATTAAATTGCTGCTATGCAAAAGCATTCGTCGCTTCAGGTCAAGGCTTTTAACGTGAAAAACTGGTTCAGTCATTGATCCAACTGGCCCGACTAGGTAAGGTAAGAGGCTGTCGTAAGTAGGAAAAACAATGATCATTACAAAGTTCAAACTCCGGGCTCTGACAGCAGCATTGCTGTTTAGCAGTTCTACTTTATTGGCCGCTGTTACCGATCCCGAAGCCACTACGGGTATAGAACAGAAACAACTGGCCACGGCCAAACATTATATGGCATCTGCAGCAAATCCTTTGGCAGTGAAAGCCGGTGAGCAAATTCTGGCCAAAGGTGGCAGTGCTGTGGATGCGGCGATCGCCATGCAACTGGTGCTGGGGCTGGTGGAGCCACAAAGCTCAGGTATAGGCGGTGGTTTGTTTTTGCTGCACTGGGATAAACAAAAAGCCAGTCTGACCTCTGTGGATGGCCGGGAAACTGCGCCTGCCGCTGCCGGACCGGATTTATTTGTTTATCAGGGCAAGCTGATGAGCTGGCGTGAAGCTTTTGTTGGCGGCAAATCTGTAGGTGTGCCCGGGGTGATCAAAGCATTGGAGTTGGCGCACCAACAGCATGGAGTATTGCGCTGGGCAGAACTGTTTGCACCTGCTATACAAATTGCTGAGCAGGGTTTTGTCGTCTCGCCCCGTTTAGCGGGTTTACTCAAAGCCAACTGGAATCCGGGGCTGGATAAGTTTGCATCAAGTGCAGCCTATTTCAAAACAGAAGGTCAGTGGTTGCCAGCAGGTTTTGTCCGTAAAAACCAGGCCTATGCCGCTTTACTGCAAAAGATTGCCAAAGAAGGTAGCAAGGCATTTTATCAGGGGGATAATGCCAAAGCTTTGGTTGCTGCAGTGCAGCAGGCTCCTGTTAATGCAGGTCAAATCAGCCTTGCTGATTTGACGGCCTACCAACCTAAGCCAAGGGAGCCACTTTGTATCCCTTACCGCCAGTTTAAAATATGCAGTATGGCACCACCGAGTTCAGGTGGTTTAGCTGTATTACAGATGATGGGGATGCTGGCCTATCAGCCACTGGCACAACTGAAACCTAATTCAGTTGAAGCTATTCATTTGATCAGTCAGGCGGGTAAACTGGCTTTTGCCGATCGGGAACGTTTTGCGGCTGATCCGGACTTTGTCAAAGTACCGGTTCAGGGCTTGTTAGCACCTGATTATCTGAAACAACGAGCTGCCTTATTAACAGCGCCTGAAAGCGCGCCAGCTGTGGCTGGTAAACCTGAAGGTGCTGAACCTCTGGCGTCTGGCCAGGCTATAGAATTTGCCAATACCAGTCATTTATCCGTAGTCGACAGCAAAGGCAATGCGGTCAGTATGACCACCAGTATTGAAAACGCCTTTGGCTCAGGAATATTTGTCAATGGTTATCTGCTGAATAACCAGCTGACGGATTTTTCGTTGCAGGCCAAAGTGGATGGTTATTGGGTCGCCAACAGAGTCGAAGTCAGGAAAAGACCCCGTTCTTCAATGGCTCCTATGATGGTGTTTGATAAAGACGGCACTCTGCTTTACATCACAGGTTCCCCCGGAGGCAGTCGTATTATCAATTATGTGGCGCAAAACTTAGTGGCTGTGCTGGACTGGAACCTGGATGTGCAACAAGCCGCCAATTTACCGCGTTTTAGCCACAGAAATGATGGATTGGTGCTGGAACAAAACACCAACTTAAGTCAGTTAGTGCCGGCTTTGCTGGAGCTGGGTTATCAGCCCAAATTGGCAGATTTAAACAGTGGTATTCATGCGATTAAAATCACAAAAGACCGCCTGGAAGGCGCAGCCGATCCAAGGCGTGAAGGCATAGCAGCCGGTCATTAAAGCAACAAAATCAGGACAACAGATGAGTATTGACGTAACAACGGAGCAGGGCATATTAACCCTGACTCTGAACAGACCAGATAAAAAAAATGCGCTGAACAAGCAAATGTACCAGCAATTGGTAACGCAGCTGCAGCAGGCGGCAGAAAACGATGCGGTCAAAGTGGTCCTGCTGCAAGGCTCTGCAGAGTGTTTTTCGTCAGGCAATGATTTAGCCGATTTCTTGCAAAGTGGTGATCTCAACGATACACATCCGACTGTGATGTTTTTGTATGAAATGGCGAAGTTTCCAAAACCTGTAGTAGCTGCTGTTGCTGGTCTGGCTATAGGTATTGGCACTACAGTGCTGCTGCATTGTGATTTAGTCTACAGCACAGCGGATTGCCGTTTTCAGTTGCCTTTTACCCAACTGGGCTTATGTCCTGAGGCGGGCTCGAGTCTGTTGTTGCCTTTGCTGATTGGTCATCAGCGTGCCAGCAGTCTGTTATTGTTATCAGAAGCAATAGATGGCAACGAAGCCTGGCGTATGGGGATAGTGAATCAACTGGTGGCGAAAGAAGAGTTGCTGGAATTTGCCTTGACTAAGGCGAAAAAGCTGGCCGCTTTGCCGGCTGATGCGGTGCAAAGCAGTAAAAAGCTGATGAAAAGTGGCAGTGCAGTACAACAGGCTATAGGTTTGGAGTTGGTGGATTTTAGTCGTTTATTAAAAGGACCAGATTGCCAGCGGGTGATACAGCAGTTTTTTAAAGGTTGACCCTCACCATAGCCAAAAACCCGGGGGCGGGGGTTATTCCCGCCCGTGCTGAATTTCTATCAAACCTCAGTTCTGGAATAAGGATTAGGCTTTACCCCTTCCACCAGCCAGCGGCCATCCTCTTTTACCATTTTGACGATACGTAACTCTATTTTTTTATTACCGTTACTTTTGCCTTCAAACAGCATAGTGATCTCGGCATGGTTGCCATATTGCTCACGCAGGTTTTTACCTGTACGGTCAATGCTGATATTTACTTCATCAAAACTCATATTGTACAAAGTACGCACCACTCCGCGGGTGTTGCCGTAGGCATCCAAAATACGGGCATAGGACTCTGTGCTCAGTGCTTTGGCTCGTTCTAAATCTTTGGTGGTGTATAAGGAATGAAAAAACTCACCTGCAGCAAATTCGGGTGAACCTAAATCGGCGTTCACTTTAGGTGTATCTTCAGAGCATGCTAACAACAGCAGTGAAAACATCAGCACGAAAAATTTTTGCAATAGCCCAATCTGCATTAGCTCAATCCATTTAAAAACAATTCAAGCGACAGTGTGATTTTTTTCCGGTCAAAAGTAAAGAAAACCCTGCTTCAGGCACAATTTCCTTTAACTTTGCAGCAACACTAATGCATTGAACCCTAAGGCATTTAGCTGCGGCTAAAGCGGTTGCGAAAAGCGCTGGGGCTCAGTCCTGTAATCTGCAGAAAAGCCTTACGAAAGGCGCTGGCGTCTTCATAACCGACCTGAAAGGGCACTTTCCCTACAGGGGTTAAAGGTTGTTCCAGCAATTCACAGGCCTTTTGAATTCGCAGCCGTTGCAGGTAAAGCGAAGGTTTAAAACCTGTCGCTTTGACAAAACGCCGCAAAAAAGTACGTTCTGTTAAAAAACAAAAAGACGCCATTCCACCGGCACTGATGGGTTCAGCGTAATGGTGCTGTAAATGCTGCTGCAGCCTGACAATTTGTTTATCGCCATGATCCAGCTGTGGCCTGAAACGTTGGTAATATCGTTGTTCGCGCCGCGCCGTATCAATAATCAGATAAGCACCAACAGGATGGATCAGGGCAGGGGAAGCCAGTTGACCTATCAGTTCCAGCCCTAAGTCAAGCCAGGCCATTAAGCCGCCGCTGCTTAAGATATCGCCATCATTAATCAGGTTTTTTTCTATTTGAAGTTCCACCCTGGGGTGATGTTTTTTAAACAGCTCTGCCAAATCCCAGTGAGTGGTGATCTGCCGCTGTTGCATCAGCCCTGAGGAAGCCAGAATAAAAGCACCGGCACAGGCGGAGCAGAGCAGGCTGCCGTTGCTATGGCAAGCTTTTAACCACTGCAGTACCAAAGCGTCGGGCTGCAAATAATAGTCTCCTTCAATGCAAGGTGGCAGGATAATGGCCTGATAGAATTGCGTACTGGCGGTTAATACAGTATCGGGTGTCAGTTGATGTAATACAAAATGCTCTGGACGGTCTTGTTCTGCACAGATCCTGTTGCAGATCCCGAGCATTTCATTTAAGCCAAAAACTGCGCTTAACATAGCGCCGGGGTAGCTCAGAATAGCGATATCAATCTCTTTGCGCATTTGTCAGTTTGTGCCTCCTATATGTCGTTTCAGACATTCAGTCTAGCAGAGTATTTTTCGTAGACTGTGTTTGTCGTTAAACAAAGCAGTTCAAATCAACCACAGCCTGATGAATACAACGGAGAACTATCATGAGCAAAACAGCATTAGTGTTAATTGACTTCCAAAACGATTATTACAGCAGCTATCCCGGCGCTAAATGGCCTTTGGTGGGTACAGAGCAAGCCGCAGCCAATGCCGCTTTAGTACTGCAGAAATTTCGCCGGCAAGGGGATTTAGTAGTGCATGTGCGTCATGAATTTGCATCCGCTGACGCACCATTTTTCCGCCCTGGTTCAGAGGGAGCCCAAATTCATCACAGTGTGGCCCCTTTGGCTTCAGAAGCTGTGGTATTAAAGCAACAGATCAACAGCTTTAAAGACACTAACTTAGGCGAAATCCTGCAGAAAGCCGGAATAGAAAAACTGGTGATAGTAGGGGCTATGAGTCATATGTGTATTGATGCCATGACCAGGGCCGGCAAAGACTTTGATTATGACTGCACTGTTTTACAGGATGCCTGCGCCACTTTGGATTTAGAGTTTAATGGGGTTAAAGTACCAGCAGCCCAGGTGCATGCTGCTTATATGGCCGCTTTAAGTTTTGCTTATGCGAAGGTCATGGACACTCAGGTTTATCTGAATAGTTAAGATAAACTTCAGCAATAAAAAACGGCTCATGAAGAGCCGTTTTTTATATTGTGTAAAAGCAGCTTAAGCCTGCAGCTCGCTTTCGGTAAAGAAGTCGGCAAACAGCGCGCTGGATAAATAACGTTCTGTCGAGCTTGGAATAATTACCACTATATTCTTACCGGCATTTTCTGGTTTTTCTGCCAGGCGTTTAGCGGCCACTACTGCAGCACCTGAGGAAATACCAGCCAGAATACCTTCTTCTTTCATCAGACGGTGTGCCATAGCAATGGCGTCGTCATTGCTGACCGTTTCTACTGCATCAATGATGGATAAATCCAGGTTGCCCGGAATAAAACCAGCGCCTATGCCCTGAATTTTATGTGGGCCAGGTTTAATTTCCTGACCAGCACGAGCCTGACTGATCACAGGAGAGTCCACAGGTTCTACCGCCACACTGATCAGAGGGTGTTTTTTCTCCTGTTTAATATACCGGCTGACACCAGTAATAGTGCCACCTGTGCCTACCCCAGCCACGAAGATGTCGATCTTGCCATCTGTGTCATTCCAGATCTCAGGACCTGTGGTGTCAAAGTGAATTTGTGGGTTCGCCGGGTTTTCAAACTGCTGCAATAACACGTATTTGTCTGGCTCTGAGGCGAGGATCTCTTTGGCTTTTTCAATCGCGCCTTTCATGCCTTTTGCGCCTTCAGTCAGCACTAAGTTAGCGCCCAAAGCTTTAAGCAGCTTACGGCGTTCTAAACTCATAGTGGCCGGCATGGTCAAAGTTAAGGCATAACCACGGCTGGCGGCGACAAAAGCTAATGCAATACCAGTGTTACCTGAGGTGGGTTCGATAATTTCTTTACCAGGACCTAACAAACCTTTTTTCTCTGCATCCCAAATTAAAGCCGCACCTAAACGGCATTTCACTGAAAAACTTGGGTTACGGGATTCAATTTTAGCGAATACATTGGCTCCGGAAGTGACGCGCTTTAAACGCACCAGAGGAGTGTTACCGATAGAGAGTGAGTTGTCTTCGTAGATCTTTGACATAATAAAAAACCTTCAGGGTCTGATGAATGGTTATAAGAATACTAGCGCCTTGTTAAAACGAAAGAAAAGATTTGATATATGATATTCCCAACTTAAAACGACAAAGCCGTACAGCATGATTTTTCAAAGCACAGAACATTATATTTTATCGCCAGAGCTGGCCCTGGCCGTTAACGCTGCAGTTACCCTGGAAAAACCTTTATTGATCAAAGGGGAACCCGGCACAGGCAAAACCCGTTTAGCCGAAGAGCTGGCTGCAAGTTTAGGCACTGAATTAATTAACTGGCAAATTAAATCCACCAGTAAAGCTCAGCAGGGTCTGTACGAATACGATGCGGTATCTCGTCTTCGCGATGGGCAGCTTGGCAGCGAGCGGGTGGGTGACATCAGCAACTACATCAAACCGGGCAAACTCTGGACTGCTTTTACTGCAGAACAAAGGCCTGTGTTGCTTATTGATGAAATTGACAAAGCCGACATCGAGTTCCCGAATGATTTATTGCACGAACTGGACCGTATGTCTTTTGATGTTTATGAAACAGGTCAGCGGATCAGTGCAAAACAACGGCCTATAGTCGTGATCACCTCGAATAACGAAAAGGAATTGCCTGATGCATTTTTACGCCGCTGTTTTTTCCACTACATACGTTTTCCGGACAAAGACACCTTAACTCAGATAGTTCTGGCGCATTTTCCCACTCTGCAGGCCGATTTACTGACCGCAGCGCTGGAGCTGTTTTTTGATTTAAGGGCAGTGGATGCGCTGAAGAAAAAACCATCCACCTCAGAGCTGTTGGACTGGTTAAAGCTGTTAGTGGCTGAACAAATCTCACCAGCAGTTTTGCAGGATAAACACCATCAGGGCGGCTTAATGCCATTGTATGGAGCCTTACTGAAAAACGAGCAGGATGTGGCCTTGCTGGAAAAACTGGCTTTTATGACCCGTCGCGCTGGCCGTTGATATGCTGGTTTCATTTTTTTTAACTTTGCGCAAATACGGCCTGAAATCCAGTATTACGGAGCTGCTGGATTTACTGAAGGCGCTGCAACATCAGCTGATCTTTGCAAGCCTGGATGACTTTTATCTGCTCTCCCGTTTGTGTCTGGTCAAAGATGAAAGCCAGTACGATAAATTTGACCGGGCTTTTGCGGAATATTTTGATGGCATAGAGAGTCTGGATCTGGCAGCACTTATACCGGATCACTGGTTGCTGCCAGGCTTGATCCGCCAGCTAAGTGACGAAGATAAAGCCAAATTGGCTTCTTTAGGCGGGCTGGAGCAGCTGCTGGAGCAATTTAAACAACGGTTAAAAGAACAGCAGGAAAAACATGCAGGCGGCAATAAATGGATAGGCACTGGCGGCTCTTCGCCTTTTGGCGCTTATGGCTATCATCCCGAAGGCATCAGAGTAGGGCAACAGGGCAGTGGTCAGCGCCGAGCGGTGAAAGTCTGGGATAAGCGTGATTTTAAAGACTTTGATCAAAACGCTGAACTGAATCACAGAGCTATGCAGCTGGCGCTGCGGCAACTGCGGCGATTTGCCCGCACAGGGCAAGCCACGGAGCTGGATTTAAACAGCACCATAAAAGCCACAGCTCAACAAGCAGGCTGGCTGGATTTGCAGTTCCAGAGCGAGCGTCACAATGCAGTAAAAGTGCTGATGTTTTTTGATATAGGTGGCTCTATGGATGATTACATTCATGAATGCGAGCAGCTGTTTGCCGCCGCCCGCACCGAATTTAAGCATCTGGAGTTTTTTTATTTTCATAACTGCGTCTATGAACAGGTATGGCGTACTCATCAAAGGCGTAACGCAGATGCGGTGCCCATTACTCAGCTGTTACAGACCTACCATAGTGACTACAAAGTGATTTTTGTTGGCGATGCCACTATGGGCCCTTATGAAATTACCTATCCGGGCGGCAGCGTGGAGCACTTTAACCCCGAGTCGGGTGAAGTCTGGCTGAAACGTCTGCTGGCGCATTTTCCTTATGCAGTCTGGCTGAATCCACAGCCTCAAGCCTGGTGGAGTCATTATCACTCCATCGCCATACTGCAAAAACTAATGCAAAACCAGATGTATGGCATGACTCTGGACGGTTTAAGCGGCGCTATCCGGCATTTATCAAAGCGGCATTGAAAAGGCCGGATGAACTGATTAAAGTGGTTTATTCATCAGGCATTTAGCAAGGATTTGTGATGCAGCAACAGCCGGAACTCCATGAAATTAAAGAAGTAGCGCCTAATACTTTTGTCGACGAAACCGGGCATCAGCTGACAAACAAAGAAGTACGGCAAATTGTTACCCCCCATGCTTTTGCAGTAGCGGACGAACTGATAGGGCAGCCTTTGGCAAAACCTGTACGTCGTGGTTTAGCTATGGGCATAGACGGTGTCATTATCAGTGGCCTGGCGTCCGCGAGTCTGATCTTTGTGTTACCCACTATGTTGTATTTATGCTGGAACAGATACAAAGCTCAAAAGAAAAATCATTTGTTGCTGATGGTATTGGCAACCCTGGCAATGCTTGGGACCTTAAGCTGGGCACCTCAACTGGTACAGGAGCAGGAAAGAGCCGCTGTCTCTGATATCAGGTTAACCCCAGATGCCGGCGCTGAACTGGCGAAAGTATCTTTGGAGTTATCGACACAAGACTGTGACGATTTATGTGTTGAAGATAAAATAAAGCAACTGGCGCTTGAATTGCAGGAGTCCGGAGTGACGGCAGAGCAGCAGCGGGATTTGCTGGATGAGGTGCTGGATATCACTCGACTGAAAGGCACTGAAAAACGCGCTTTGCTGGATAAGTATGTCGCACAGCCGCAAGTGGTTGCACCGCCTGTTACAGAATCCGTCACAGAGCCAGCCAAAGAAGCATCCTATTCCCTGCTGGATAAACTGAAAAATTCAGATTACAGCCTGATCAAATGGGTCAAAGGCATACTGGCCGATTTTGGTTTAGGCTACGGCTGGGCTATGGCCTATTTCACGCTGTACATCAGTTGGAACAATGGCCAGACCATTGGCAAGCTGCTGACCGGTATCCGGGTGGTGCAACTGGATAATAAGCCCTTGAGCTTGTGGGCGTCTTTTAGCCGGCAAGGGGGCTATGGTGCGGGTTTTGCGACAGGACTGATAGGGTTTGCGCAAATCCTCTGGGATCCAAACCGCCAGGCGATTCAGGATAAAGTGGCCAGCACTGTAGTGATTTTTACCCGTTAGGCCTGAAGTCTGGCTCTGTTGCAGAGGCGGCAGAGCCTGCTCCCTGGCTTATCTTCTTCCTAAGATTCTGGCTGATTTCCACGAAATTAGGCTAGAATAGCCTCCAATTCAGCAACTCATTAAAAGAAGTTGCACTTATGACAAGGGTATTCTGAATGAAAAATGTGCTGATCAGTGGCTCAGGCCTGTTTACACCCACCGAAACTGTGAGCAACGAAGAATTGGTCGCCAGTTTTAATCAGTATGTCGATTTGTTTAATGAACAATACGCGGCTGAAATTGCAGCGGGTGAGTTAGCTGCTCTGGAGTATTCCAGCTGCGAATTTATTGAAAAAGCCTCAGGCATTAAATCCCGCCATGTGTTGCACAAAGAAGGTATTTTAGACCCGGCTGTGATGATGCCTATTTTTCCAAAACGTGGTGAAGACGAGCATCCTGAAATGGTCGAGATGGCGATAGTGGCTGCTCAGGAAGCTATGGCGCAAGCGGGTAAAACAGCAGCAGATATCGATCTGATTATTTGTGCGGCCTCCAATATGCAGCGGCCTTATCCGGCTTTATCTATTGAACTGCAACAGGCGTTAGGCGCCAAAGGTTATGCCTTTGATATGAATGTGGCTTGTTCATCTGCCACTTTTGCCATCAGCAATGCGGTGAATGCCATTCGTGGTGGTATGGCCAAAGTGGTGCTGGTGGTTAACCCGGAGTTTGCTTCGCCGCAAGTGAATTACACCAGTCGTGACAGTCACTTTATTTTTGGTGACGTTTGCACTGCCACCATCATTGAAGCCGAAGACACTGTCACTGCCGACAATGCCTATCGCATTTTGGGCATGAGCTTAAAAACTGAATTTTCTAACAATATCCGTTGTGATGTTGGTTATACCGAACATTGTCATCCGCAGACAGATCCGGACGCGCCATTTTTTAAACAACAAGGCCGTAAGGTATTTAAAGAATTGCTGCCTATAGTGGCGGACGTGATTTTAGATGAGATGCAACGTTTGGAGGTCGCTCCCGATGCTTTAAAACGTTTGTGGTTGCATCAGGCCAATATCAATATGAATCTGTTTGCGGCGAAGAAAATTTTAGGTCGTGATCCTCTGCCGGAAGAAGCGCCACTGGTGCTGGATACCTACGCTAACACAGCCTCTGCCGGTTCAATCATTGCCTTTCATAAAAATAAAGAAGGCATTCAATCTGGTGAAAAAGCCATTTTATGCTCTTTTGGAGCGGGCTATTCAGTAGGTTGTCTGGTACTGGAAAAACGCTGACAGCAAGGGGCAGAGATCAACATTCTGCCCCTTAGCTTTTTACAACTGAACGACCGAGTTTTGCTCATAGCTGACCTGAGTCGGCACATAAGCGTCGGCTTCATCATCATTCAGCCAGGTTTGACCATCCACTACATATCTGAACTGATACTGCTTTTCTTTGTCCAGATTTAAGCTGGCGGTAAAGTCACCCGTTTTGGTTTTTTTCATCAAAACGGCTTGTGGATCCCAGTTATTAAAGTCTCCCGCCAAAGCCACACTTTGAGCTTGCGGATACTGATGACCTGCAAAAGTAAAAGTCACTTTGCAGACTGGTTTGGTTTTTAAATACTGTTTACTGATACTCATAGCCGCTTCCTTCCTGAATTACTTTGGGTATAAAAACTACAGTGTATTGCATTGTGATGACAATGATGTGTCTAAAAAACAACCAGACCTTGGTCTTCCTCACCATAACCAAGCCGCTGCGCTCCCCAAAAGAACTTTCTGGAATTTATATAGATGAATTAGCTATTTACCTGCTAAAAAGGGACTGAAGTTGTAACCAAATATGTCGAAACTTCACATTGGACTCTGCTCAGACTTCTGAAGGTAAAAGCCTGATCTGGCTGCAAGGCCTTTGGGTTCTGGTCTGGGCCTACATAAAGGCTACAGAGCAGAAAAAATAACCTATAGAGAGTTTTGGCCTCAAATAAAAACCTTAACATCTGCATGTACAGTTCCAGCGTACACAAGGGTAAGATAACTTCAGACAGAATTGTGACTAAAGGACTAAAAATGGCAGGCAAGTGGGTGAAAGCAGGGGTTCCTGTATTAATTGTGCTGGGCGCTGTGGTGATTGCTTCAGCGCTGGTGGCTGGCAAAAAACCACCAGAGCAAAAAAAAGAACCACGTAAAGATTTGTTTGTTGAAGTCAAACCCGTCAGCCGGCAAAACCTGACCTATCAGGTCTGGTCTCAGGGCTCAGTGCAACCCAAAGTGATCACCAGTCTGACGTCCGAAGTCAACGGTGTCATTGTCAAAGTTGCTGATAACTTTATTGAGGGTGGTTTTTTTCGGGCCGGAGACTTATTGATCCAGGTGGAGCAATACGATTATCAAACCGCAGTCAAACTTGCTGAAGCGAATCTGGCCCGTGCTCAGGCTTTATTAGAAGAAGAAAAGGCCCGTGGCAAAGTAGCAGCCAAAGAATGGAGTGAATTCAGTGCAGGTAAAGCACCAGAACTGGGTTTACGTCGTCCGCAGCTGGCACAGGAACTGGCCAATGTCCGCTCCGCAGAAGCTGAACTGGAAAATGCCCGCCGTAATTTGATCCGCACCGAAATACGAGCTCCTTATGATGGCATAGTCAAATTGAAAAATGCCAATATAGGTCAGTTTATTACCCGTGGTTTTAATTTAGGCACCATCTACGGCACTGATCTGGCGGAGGTGCGGTTGCCTTTGTCGGATAATGATGTCGGCTATTTAAATATGCCGGGCTTCACAGCATCGGAGCAGCAGCAACCTGAAGTCTTGTTATCGGCAGAGGTGGCAGGACAGCAACTGAACTGGCAGGCCAGACTGGTGCGAACTGAAGGCATGCTGGACGATGAAAACCGGGTTATTTATGCAGTAGCTGAAGTGAAAGACCCTTATCGTTTAAAAGCAGACGGCCAGGCACCTTTGCGTTTTGGTCGTTTTGTCAAAGCCCGTATCGATGGCAAAACAGCTGACAATCTGGTGTTGGTCGAGCGGCATTTATTAAAGCCGGATCAAAAAGTGCTGACGATCAGTAAAGATAACAAGCTACATATCCGCTCTGTGACAGTGCAGCGTATGGATGAAGAGTATGCTTATATCAGCTCAGGTTTAGACACTGGTGAACAACTGGTATTAACGGCTATTGCTAATCCGCTGGAAGGTATGGCGCTGCGAACTTCAGTGGATGCTGTCGGGGAGCAGGCGGAAAAGGAAAAAACCGCTATAGCTGCGACTGAAAATGGAGAGAAACGCTGATGCAGCCCCTGGATCAAACGCACAAAGGCTGGTTAGCCTGGTTTGCCCGCAACAGCGTGGCAGCGAACTTATTGATGGTTATTTTATTGTTGGCAGGTATCGCCAGTATATTCACTATTAAAAAACAAACCTTCCCTGAAATTCAGTTAGAGCAGGTGACCATTCGGGTGCCTTATTTAGGCGCTGCCCCTCAGGAAGTAGAAGAGGGCATAGTCGATAAAATTGAAGAGTCGCTACGAAGCCTCAATGGTATAAAAAAAATCCGCTCAAATGCCGTTGAAGGCTTGGCTACAGTCAATGTGGAAATTAAGTCCGGTTATGATATTCAGGAAGTGATGAACGAAATTAAGATGCAGGTGGATTCCATCTCGTCTTTTCCTGAGCAAACCGAACGTCCTGTGATTTATCACACTAAATTTCAAAGTAATGTGCTTTGGTTATCTGTCTATGGCGATACTGATCAACGTGGCTTAAAAGAGTTTGCCAAAGACGTGCGGGATGAGCTGAAAAAGCTGCCCGGTGTGAGCAAAGTTGAAGTGGTTGGCGCTTTGGATTACGAAGTGTCTATCGAAGTCTCTGAACACAAATTGCGTGAATATGGCTTAACCTTTGATCAAATTGTAGCTGCAGTGCGTGGCAGTTCAGTGGATGTCCCCGGCGGTTCTATTAAAGCCGACAATGGCAATATCTTACTCCGTGCTAAAGGGCAAGCGTACCGCCAGCAAGACTTTGCCGACATAGTACTGATCAACAGAGCCGATGGCACCCGTTTATTGTTAGGTGATATTGCCAAAGTAAAAGATGGTTTTGTCGAAATGGAGTCGTTTTCCACTTTTAATGGCAAGCCGTCCGTGTCTATAAAAGTGGATGCGGTGGGCGAGGACAATACCTTAAAAATTGCGGCTGCGGTCAAAGATTATGTAGAGAAGAAAAAGACAGATTTGCCCGACAGTATGAATATCGATTATTGGGGCGATTCCAGTTATTACCTGCAGGGCCGTTTGGATCTGATGACGGATAATATGCTGATGGGCGCTTTGCTGGTGCTGGTCAGCCTGACCTTGTTTCTGGAGTTTCGGGTTGCTTTTTGGGTCATGGTGGGTATTCCGGTTTGTTTCCTTGGCACCATAGCCCTGATGCCTTTGTCGATGTTTGATGTATCGATCAATATGATCAGCTTGTTTGGTTTTATTCTGGTGCTGGGGATACTGGTGGATGACGCCATTATCATAGGGGAGAGTGCTTACACTGAAATTGAGAAGTATGGCAAATCCGCTGAAACCGTGATCCGGGGCGCTCAGCGCGTTGCTATGCCTGCCACTTTTGGTGTGCTCACCACTATTGCCGCTTTTATTCCTATGCTTATGGTAGGCGGCCCTCAGGGGCCTATCTGGGAATCTATCGCCTGGGTGGTGATCCTCTGTCTGCTGTTTTCTATGGTGGAATCTAAGTTTATTCTGCCGGCGCATTTAATTGCCATGGATAGTAAGCCCTGGGATCCAGAGCGCAAAGGTAGGTTTTATGCTTTAGGCAGGGCCTGTAGCAATGGTCTGAAGTTTGTTCGTATCAAAGTATCAGGAGCAACAGATCGTTTTGTGTTTGGCCGTTACAAAAGAGCTATCGAATGCTGTATAGAATACCGCTATATCACAGCCACCAGTTTTTTCGCCATGATGGTGCTGATGATAGGCTTAATGGCCGGTGGTCATGTGCGCTGGGTGTTTTTCCCAAATATTCCAAGCGACTTTATTAGTGCCAATTTAACCATGATGGAAGGTTCTTCCGGCCAGGCGACAGTGCAGGCTATGCAGCAACTGGAAGCGGCTTTGGTGAAAACTAACCAGCAGATTGTCGCCAGAGGTGAAGAAGGTCTGGTGAAGCACCGCTTAACTTTTACCGAATCAGACACTCGTGGTGAGCTGGTGATTGAGCTGGAGAAAAGTGAAGGCCGTAACATCGATGCCAACGAGTTTGTCCGGTTATGGCGCGAACAAATTCCGGAAATTGCAGGGATAAAAACACTGCAGATTTTCTCCTCTACCAGTGGTGGTGGCGGGGGGGATATTTCCTTCCAGCTTAAAAGTAAAGAGCTGGATCAGTTAAGGTTAGCCACCGAAGAGCTGAAAGCTGCAATGACCACTTATCAGGGCGTTTATGATATTGAAGACAGTATCAGCGGTGGTAACGACGAAATAGTGCTGAAAATCAAACCTCAGGCTGAGGCTTTGGGCATCACCTTGTCGGATTTAGCCACACAAGTGCGTCAGGGTTTTTATGGAGCTGAAGCACAACGTATTCAGCGGGATGGTGAAGAAGTTAAAGTCATGGTGCGTTATCCAAAAGAAGAACGCCGCTCTGTCGGCAATCTGGAGAATATGAAAATCCGCACTGCTTCAGGCGCTGAAGTGCCGTTTTCTCAGGTGGCAGAATACAAGGCGCAACCCAGTTATTCAGCCATTAACAGGGTAGATGGCGAGCGCTCTGTCACTATCAGTGCTTCAGTGGATAAAGCTTTGGCTGAGCCTATGAAGATCACCAAAGAGTTGCAGGAAAAAGTACTGCCGCAACTTGCACAAAAATACGGTATTGAAACAGCGCTGGAAGGGGCCAGCCTGGAAGAAGCGGATGCGATGACCGATTTAGCTCTGGGTTTCCTGCTGGCGTTATTTGTGATTTATGCCTTGTTGGCTATACCGCTGAAATCTTACACTCAGCCGCTGATTATTATGTCAGTGATCCCTTTTGGTTTAATTGGTGCCATTTTAGGCCATATGCTGCTGGGTTTGAGTGTCAGCATTATGTCCTTGTTTGGCTTAATTGCGCTGGCAGGGGTTGTGGTAAATGATTCATTGGTTATGGTGGATTTTGTTAATGAGTCGCGCCGCAATGGCGTACCATTAAAAGAAGCTGTGGTTGGGGCTGGCACCAGACGTTTCCGGCCTATTATGCTGACATCCTTAACCACCTTCTTAGGTTTGGCGCCTATAGTGCTGGAGAAAAGCTTACAAGCGCAAATTGTAGTGCCAATGGCGGTGTCACTGGCCTACGGTATTTTATTTGCCACAGTGATCACTCTGCTTTTGATCCCTGCTTTGTATGTGATTTTGGATGACTTTTTGGGTTTGTTCAAAAGCAACAAGCCTGAAGAAACCACTTATCCGGTGGATGAGTTTAAAGGGTCAGAGCCTCGGCTCTGACCCAAATATCGAGCGCTAATCTTTTCGTATTTGGTGAGGGGACTTGTTTCTCTAATCTAAAGGCGCTCGACTGATGTAGAGTGAATTCAGATAAAAGGGTCAGAGCCTGAGGTATCCCCAGAAAATACTGAACTGAAAAAAGATGAACTAAAGAAGAACA
>CAMLSF010000010.1 GCA_946482615.1 uncultured Chromatiaceae bacterium
GGCGTAAAGTCTCCAGATGGATAAAAAGGAAGGGCGTAAAGAGATCGTAAAGATTGGGGGAAGTGAAAAGAAAAAATGAAAACTCAGGAACGAATATAAAGGGCAGGCGGACCTGTCCTTTACTCCCAACTCACATTACTCTGTCCAGCCACCGCCTTTTGCAGCAGTTCAATTAAAGGCAAAGCGCGGTGATGCAAGCTGACGGAAGCGTCCGGGCTGTGGCCGGTTTTGGCCATAATGCTTTCTTCGGGCCAGTACTGCATTTTTTCCTGCAGGCTGGCTAAATGTTTAGCTACATCTTCAGCATATAAAGCACCTGGCACTTTGCCGCTGTGCCCCATCATATGTAGCAGTTGCACTGCGACCTGACCAAATAAGGTGACAGGGGCTGAATCTTTGGAATGAAAAGTCACTAACATAAGCAGACTCCTGACCACAGAAACCTGACTTAAGTATATGTTCTATTCCCAGCTAACACCTTTTTTCTCCTTCACGGCTGCCTGCATTAATTGAATAAGTGGCAAGGCTCTGTTACGCAAAGGAATAGTTGCCGGATTATCTCCCTGCAGATCAGCAGAAGCAGGTATAGGTTCTGCGGGCTGCAAAGATAACTCCAGTTGCAATTGAGCCAAAGCTGCAGGTACATCTTCGGCATAAAAAGCGCCAGGCGCTTTAGGCTGGCGGCCCATCAGTTCTAACAACTGAAAAGCAATATGGCCAAACATCTGCACTGGTGCACTGGCGCTGGATTTAAAGGTAATTAACATAAGCCTCTGATCCTGATAGACATAAAACACCAGCATGCGCTGTTCAGCTGTAAAGCTCAAGTAGATGCCACTGAGCCTATACAAAAGCCCCGTACCTCTTTAGAATTCAATAAAATCTGCAAATTTTTACATAAGCTAACGATCTGGTTACAAGGATGATGTATGACAGTGTTGCCGCGTTTTTTGTCTGGTTTGTTTTTAGTCTTTCCTCTGGTGTTTTTAACCGCCTGTGGTGGTTCCGATAAAACTGAAGACGCCACTGCTGTAACTGTAGGTGCCAGTACAACCAGTCTGGATATTGGTTTCCCTGAGCGTTTTACTACTATTTCCGCCACTGTCCGGGACGCTGACGGCGAACTGCTGCGTAATGCCACAGTGCAGTTCAGCACCAATTTAGGCAGCTTTAGTGCCACAGAGGCATTGACCAAAACTTCTGCTGAAACTGGCCGTGGCGGCTCTAATGATGCGGGCAATGGTGTGGCTGCAGTGCGTTTATATCCGGGCCAAAGCGCTGGTTCAGCGACAGTGACCGCTTATGTCAATGGTGTGCAGACCACTACAACTGTGACTATCGCTGGTACTGCTGCAGAACCAGAGCGGCCAGTACCAGCCAGTATTAGCATTACGGCCAGCGAACGCGCTATTTTTGTAGCTGGTGTAGGCCAAATGGAAAGCAGCACTATTACTGTGCGTTTACTTACATCTACTGGTGGTGCAGCACAGGACGCACCAGCAGGAGTAAATAATGTACGGGTTAGCTTTGTCACTCAGCCAAATGGTGGTGAACAGCTGTTTGGCACTCAGGCTTCAGGTCAATTGACACAACACAATAAAAGCGTGGAGGTGGCAACCAATAATGGTGTAGCAACCTTAACCTTAAGTTCAGGCCAGTTACCTGGTGTTATCGAACTGAAAGCAGAAGCCCTAGACAACAGCGGTAAAGACTACAATCCTGCCATTCAGGCAACCAGTTCAACGCTGAGCATCGCCTCCGGCCCAGCTCATTCAATTGTATTTAGCTACCCTGTTGAAGCGGCGATTCAGAATATGGGAAACGGTACATACAGAAGACAAGGCGGGTTATTGGTGACCGATCGTTATGGCAACCCGGTAGCTGATGGTACTGTGATCAATTTAGGCGTCATTGATAGCGTGCTGCTATCAAACCGGGCACCACAGATTAATTATGGTTTTGGTAGTACAGTGGTTGATGGTAATGCTTCAACAACTGTAGGCTCTGCCTTACTGACTGATTTAAGCAACGCATTGTTTCAAAGTGCAAATATTACCCGGAACAATGCTTCTCGTTTTATTGAAGCTCAGGATCGGGTACTGATATTTAATGCTCAGGCTGCCGATAAAAGTCGCTTTGTTGCCACGTCACCCACTCAAAGCTCAGTGCTGCCAGTGAATAAAGCCTTTCAAAACTCAGCCACCGGACTTGAATACATCGTTGGTGCTTCGCTACTAGGTGCTCAAGTTTCAGGCGTAGACCCAGACAAACCAGAGCCTGTCAGTGGTCAGACTGTGGTCACGGATGGAGCCGCCAGCTTTTATCTGACTTACCCTGCGAATGTGGACAGTATACATGCAGGGTGTGTAGACACTTCACTTGAACGCCGTTTCGCGCCTGTCGGCTCTGCACAGGTTTGGGTTGTTGCAGAAACCAGCGGCAACAGCGCAACAACTATAGATAATCAAATATGTTTCAGTTCTATCAGGCCTGCAAGCATAATCAGTGACTCAGGTAGCAACAGTATTAGCGGCAGCACCACATTAAACCTGCGGCTGCAAGATGCAGGCTCAGTGCCTCTACCTTACACAAGCTTTGATTCAACAACGACTATCACTCAAAATTCGGGAGCATTGGCCGTAGTTGTAGGCAACTGTAATAGCGGTACGGAGAAGAGGACAAACAGATTTGGTCAGTGCAGCTTACCCATTACCGTAACAGGGGGGGCAACAGGCGATGGAGCAACAATCACACTTCAGGTACCAAATGGAGAAACATTCACGCTAACAGTGAGGATTCCTTAATCGAGCCAGAAGCATTAGAAATACGAGCTCGCGTAGGCTTTTTTACTTCAGCGGTAAGCTAATCTCCGCCTGAAAACCACAGACTATACCTGACGCTGCATAGCTGTTTTGCAGCGTCAGCTTGCCACCACAACTTTCCACAGCTCTTTTGGCAATACTTAAACCTAAGCCCACACCGTCTTTTTTGCTTTGGCCGCGGAAAAAAGGTGTAAAAAGTTTAGCTAAATCCGCATGCGCCACACCAGGTCCCTGATCAGAAATACAGATCTGCACCTGTTGCTCTTGCTGCAAAAGCTCCACTGTGACTTCTGTATTTGGCGGGGTAAATTTAATGGCATTGCGGATCAGGTTTTCCAGTGCCCGGTAAAGCAAGTCAGGATCGGCCTGCACCAACACTGTGGTGTCCGCTTTTACCAGCAGTTGTTTATGCTGCGACAAGGCCTCAAGCCGACCATCTTCAGCCACAGACTCCAGTAACTCCAACAGATCCACTGGCTGTAACTTTACTGCAGCTGCGCCACTTTCCAGCCGTGAATAGGTCAGAATCTCTTCCACCAGCGCATTGAGTTTCTGAGTTTCGGCTTCGACTTTATCCAGCACCATGGCGCTTTCTGACGGCGTTTGCCGGGCCAGCCCCACCAAAATTTGTAAACGCGCTAAGGGCGAGCGGAATTCGTGAGAGACATCATGCAATAAGCGGCGCTGACCACTGATGGCCTGTTCGACACTTTTGGCCATCTCATTAAAACTGCGCGCCACAGCACCAAATTCATCGCGCCGCCCTGTCACTTTAGGGCCCAGCTGAGTCAGCCACTGATCGGATGCCAGTGACTGTAAGGCACGTTTTAATTGCCGCACCGGCGAGGCAAAATACCAGGCCAGCCATAAGCTGACAGATAAACTGGTGAGCAGAATAGCGGCCAGTAAAAATGCCGGATGAAACCAGACAGGTGGCATAGCCAGAGTGGCTTTTACCGCCATACCACGCATTTCGGGAGGTGGTCCTTTGTCACCAAAACCTGTGGGACCAAAAGGCTGCACAGCTTCATCAGGAGGAGGACCATGGGGCCTGGCCGCTGCGGAACTCTGAACATCAATACGTTGTGCCGGCACTGAGCTGGTTGCCATTATGCCTCTGCCGCTACGTAACCATTCCAGTAAAAATTCGTGGCGCGGCACAGCCAACAAAGACCAGCTGCGGCCTGCATTGTCCTGAACTTTATACTCGGGTTGCTCTTTGAGTAATGCTGCCCAGTTTGGCGGCACATCACGCTGCAGGTAATCTTCACCTTTATCGTTGAGCAGCAGGATTTTGTCACGGGACATAGGATCATCTTCCCAGCGCTGCAATACATCACCGAGTAGTTTGATACCACCTGAGTCCATCATCAGTTGAGCAGAGCCTAACACCAGACGCAGCTGCGGCCCTATCCAGACAGGCCTGGGTTCATCGTCCGTAGAACGGCTGACTTCGTTGACAGCCCAAACTAAGGTACCCGCCAGAATTAACGCGCCCCAAAAGGCCAATAAGAACTTCCAGAATACCTGACCCATAATTAATATCTGTGCATCAGTTGGTAACCTTTGCCACGTACAGCTTCAATCCAGGCTTGTTGGTCTTCTCTTTTACCGAGCTTTTGCCGGATATTACTGATATGCACATCCAGGCTGCGGTCGTACTGAGTTAAGGTTTTGCCTAAAGCCTGCAGCGATAATTCGGCTTTGCTGACCAGCCGCCCCGCCTGACAAGCCAAAACCCAGAGCACACTGAATTCGGCCCCTGTTAACTGAATTTGTTGGCCATTGACCCAGGCCTTACGTGAGCCTGGCTCCAGTGTTAAAGGTCCAACCCTGACTTCGGTAGGTTCATCCTGCTGTTGTTGCACCCGGCGTAAAATAGCCCGGATACGAGCTACCAGTTCGCGGGGTAAACAAGGTTTGGCGACATAATCGTCTGCGCCCAGTTCCAAACCCAGCACTTTGTCTATGTCATCCCCTTTGGCGGTCAGCATAATAACAGGCACTTTGGAATGCTGACGAATCTGACGCAACAACGATATGCCATCTAAACCCGGCATCATCACATCCAACACCAACAATTCATAATGACCAGCAACAGCCTTGCGCAAACCCTGTTGGCTGTCATTGGCCACCTGCACCACAAAGCCCTCACGTTGTAAGTAAGTACTTAACATCGAGGTCAGTTCCTGGTCATCATCAATCAGCAATAAAGGGTTCAAGGGCTGGCACTCCGGTTTTCATTGGCCGCAGTTTAACCTTAAGCTGCTCAGTAATAGAGCAGCTTTACATTTCTATACACAGCTTTTGCTTACACTGCAGCTTTTAGCTTAATCCGCAATAAATAGCTGGAGGCTGTGATATACAAATAGTCTTTATTCAGGCTTAAAGCCACATTGGCCGCTGCAACACCGGTTTGAATAGTGCCCAGATGTTCGCCTTTGGCGTTAAACACCAGTACACCACCCGGCCCTGTTGCGAATAAATGGCCTGAAGGCAATACCTTTAAACCATCAGGTAAACCGGGTTTAGTGTTCACCCAGGCCGTGGCGTCAAAAAACAGCTGTCCTTCGCCCACAGTGCCATCAGCAGCCAGGGGATATTTCCACCACTGCGCTGCTTTTGGGTCAGAGTTGGCCACATATAACCATTGTTCATCCGGCGATAAAGCCAAACCATTAGGACGGGTCAATTGATCAGTCACCAAAGTGACATCCCCCCCTTTGAGCCAATACACCCCATTAAAAGCCAACTGCTTTTGTTTGGAGTCATCAGCGTCTTTTAAACCATAAGGTGGATCAGTAAAGAGGTAGCTGCCATTGCTGTGCTGCACCAGATCATTAGGGCTGTTAAACAACTTGCCCTGATACTGCGTAACAAGGCTTTGATACTCCGGGCCTTTTTCGCTGACTGACTTCAATACCGCTAAGCGTCTGTCGCCATGTTGTGCCAAGACTAGCTGGTTGTTCTGGTTAAAAATCAACCCATTGGAACCTTCTTTAATGGAAGGTTCATCAATAAAACCTGTATGGCCGGAAGGGCTCAGATACAAAGTTAAACCCTCTTTCGCATTCCAGCGCCAGACTTTGTTGTCAGGCACATCGGAAAACAAAATATCGCCGGTTTTGGGTTCAGCCACTGGGCCTTCGGCCCATCGAAAACCTTCGGCCAACAACTCCAACTGAGCATCAACGGCAACCAGTTGACTAAGCTCAGGCTTCAGTTGTTGCACCGGATTAGCCGGAATAGGGGATGGATTGGCAAAAGCCAGAGAAGATGTAAAAAACAGCAGCGCTACACTATGTTGCATCCTTGTCACCTTTGTTCTGTTGGACTAGCACCAATGTAGCATTGTTAGCGCAACCAAAGCACTGGCATAACAAGATAAACTTAGTTTCTGCTTTACGTTTTTCTGACTCAGTCTTCGGACACCAACACCCTGAACTCCAAAAGTAGCGATAACGAAGCAGCAACAACTAAATCAGTGCCTTGCGAAAATCTTGCAAATAAGAACAATTCTCAGTAGCATGGCAGCTGTTTTTGAGGGGGTACTGTGAAGAGTTCAGCTTTAGCTCGGTGGATGCGTTGGTTACATACCTACAGCGCTATGTTGGTTTTGTTACTGTTGTTATTTTTTGCCATCACAGGCATCACTTTAAATCACCCTGAACTGAGCAGTAACCTGGGGAAAACCAGTCAGCAACTGCAGTTGGAGCTGCCGGAACAATTGCCGGATCTGTTAACTCTGCCTGAGGATCAACAACAAGCAGCTCTGGCTTTGTATCTGGATTGGATAAAGCAGGAACAGCAGTTACAAGGCGGTTATAACCTGAATTTTTCGCCTGAAGACGAGCTGCTGGAAATCGATTTTAAACGCCCTGCCGGTTATGCCGCTGTGGTGATTGATTTAGCAGAGCGCACTGCTGAACTGGATACTGAATTTGCTGGTTATCTGGCCCTGGCCAATGACTTACATAAAGGCCGTTATGCAGGCAGCAGCTGGAAATGGCTGATTGATATTACCGCTGTATTTTGTGTGTTATTTGCCTTGTCGGGCTTTTATTTATTGTGGCGTCAGCCGAACCGAAGGGATTTTGGCAATGCCACAGCAGTCGCTGGTGTGGTGTTGGCTTTGGTTGCTTATATAGCGTCGTTTCACTGATTTAGATTCGTTTCAATGATTTAAAGTCGTTTCGATGATTTAGAGTCGTTTCGATGATCTTAAGTCGTTTCACTTAGAGGGAAGTCTATGTACAAGTATTTAGTCGCCGCCTTGTTGTTTTGTTGTGGCTCAGCTCTGGCACAACAGCAGCTGGAAATTCAGGTCGAACTGCCAAAAATAGAGACCGGCACTTATCACAGACCTTATGTGGCGGTATGGATTGAAAATGAACAACAGCAACCTGTGCGTTTAATCGAAGCCTGGCTGGAAAAACCGGACTGGATTAAAGACTTACGCCGTTTCTGGCGCAAACTGGGCCGCAGCGAACCTCAGTTAGTGGATGCGAAAACTGGCGCGACCAAAGGGCCAGGCAGTTACAAAGTGCGCTGGGATGGTAAAGACGAACAAGGCAAAGCAGTGGCTGCAGGCAACTACGTACTTTTTGTTGAAGCAGCCCGTGAACAAGGCGGCCGTAATCTGGCCAAACAGGCATTTACATGGGACGGCAGCGCCGTTCAGATCGAAATAAAAGCCAGCAAAGAGCTGGGCAAAATTCAACTTACTTCTGTACAGGGAAACTAGTCCAATGAAAAAATCTATTCTGGCGTCATTAGTGGTTGCAGCGGCAATCAGCGCTCCGGCTCTGGCTCACACCTTATGGGTAGTACCCAGTCATTTTGTCTTGTCAAAAACAGGCAGCTGGGTTTCGGCTGATGTCAGCGCCGCCAATATGACTTTTGTGGCAGACAAAGGTATTCCGGTCGATAACGTCGCTTTGTACACGCCGGACGGGAAAAAACAGGCCATTGAGCATAAATATCAGGGTAAACGTAAATCGCAGGTCGATGCACAGCTCAACGCTGAAGGCACCTATAAACTGGAATTAGGCGGCCCTGTGCGTTTTGGCACTATGTACAAAGTAGGGGATGAGCGTAAGCGTATTATGGCGGATAAAAAGACCCGGGCGAAAGAATTACCGGCCAACGCCACAGAGGTAGTCACCAGCCAAAGCCGCAGCCGTTCAATGGCTTTTATCACAGTGAATAAACCAAGCTCTGAAGTGCTGGCACTGAAAAACCAAGGTTTAGAGTTTAAAAGCTCAGTGCACCCGGCTGACATAGTAGCGGGTGAGCCTGTGACTTTTACCTTTTTAGTCAATGGTAAAGCGCAAGCCGGTGTGGAACTGGAGGTGTCGTACGAAGGTGAACGTTACCGTGATGAAGCAGGCCGTGTGCAGCATAAAACCGATGCAACAGGTCAGTTTACTTATACCCCGGCAGAAGCTGGTGTCTTTTTGATTGAAGCTTCCTATTCGGCCAAAGCTGAATCTGAATTAGCCGACCAAATCCGTGAAGGCCTCACTTTAACTTTAGAAGCGGCTTTACCTTAATCTGCTCTCAGCCTCCGCAGCAGGCGGAGGCTGTTCTAGCCCAGGCGAATAGCAGAGTTACGCACCACCAGTTCAGGCTCAAATACGTTTTCAACTTCAATATCTTTTTTGTATAAATTCTTCAAAAGCCACAAAGCCGCCATTTTTCCCATTTCATGAATAGGGTTATTCACTGTGGTCAGCTTAGGTGAAACATAACGGGCAAAAGGAATATTGTCGTAACCAACAAAAGACAAATCCTGCGGGATTTTCATGCCACGTTCCAGACACACCGAAATAGCGCCGGACACCATCTGATCGTTGGCACAGACCACAGCAGTAAATTTTTTGTGTTGACCGAGCAGATAGTTCATCCCCTCGACGCCGCTGTCTTCTTTGTAATCGCCTTCAAAACACAAGGCCGCGTCAAAACTCACCCCAACTTCAGCCAAAGCGCGTTTGTGGCCTTCAAGACGCTCAGTTGCGTCGTGCTTTTTGGCAGGACCTGAAATATAGGCTATGTCGCGGTGTCCCAACTCAATCAGATGCCGGGTCGCCAGATAGCCCCCCAACTCGTTATTCAGGTAAATACAGCAGTCGCTGATTTCAGCTATGTATCTGTTGATCAGCACTATAGGAGTGGAGCTTTGACTCAACTTGATCAGATAGTCATCGGAAATAGCTTCGACGTCGAGGATCAGGGCGTCACAACCTTTGCTTAATAAAAACTCTACACTATCGATTTCCTGAGCCGCATCACTGTGGCCGACCGCAATAATGACATGACGGTTATCGGCCCGCAGCGCCGCTTCAATTTCCGCCATCATAGGACCGTAATAAGGACCATCCAGCTGCGAAACCAGGACACCTACACTATTCGAGCAATTCGACGCCAAAGACTGCGCAAAAGTGTTAGGCCTGTAGCCTAAGTCGGCCATAGCAGCCAATACTTTTTGTCTGGTCTTTTCACTGACATTGGTGTTTTTATTCATCACTCTGGATACGGTCGCCAGAGATACACCTGCAAGCTGAGAAACGTCGTAAATGGTCGCCATATAGTGCTGTCACTTATTGTTAAGTCTAAGAAATCAGAAACTACAGAGTAATTCAGCAAAAACTGAATTGCTCTGCAAGTTCTTCATACTATCAGCTTTTATTCTGCAGCTCTCTTCAAATCCAGGGTAATTTCATCAACTTTTTTAGTGTTAAGTTTATAAGCGCTCATCACAAAAGCGACAATCAAAGAACCAATAGCCGGATACAAACTAAAAGCCAGTAATAACCCTGCTTTGGTTTCTTCGGTTTGAGTGACATCAGCCTGATAACCTATACCAGCCAATAACCAGCCACCTAAAGCGCCGCCTACCGCTATACCCATTTTGATAAAGAAAATAATAGAAGAATAGACCATACCTGTAGTGCGAATTCCGGTACGCCACTGACCATAATCCACAGTGTCCGCCATTTTGGCCCACAGCAATGGAGTGCCGGTGTTAAACACCAGATTCCACAACACATACAAACCAATAGCCAACGTGACATTGTCAGCTGCGACAAAATAGCTGCTGGCACAAAGGGCGGCCGCCAAAACCTGAATGCCGATATAAAGTTTTACTTTGCAGTACCGTTTTGCCAAAGGCTGGGCAATGACACAACCGACCATACTGCCGAGCATACCTAAAGTGATAAACACAGTGATGCTGTCCGGCATTTCCAGATAATACTTCACATAATAAATCGCCAGGGTTGTGCGCAGCACATAACCACTCATCAGGCATAAAGCCACCAGGGCTAATACACGCCACTGATCGTTTTTCCACAACTGACGGAAGTTATCCATGTAGCTACGGCTGACCGCTTCTTTTGGTGGGTTGATACGCTCTTTGGTGCCATAAAAACAGGCTAAAAACATCAGCACGCCTAAGGCGCTCATTGCCATAATGGTCAGCTGATAGCCTTTAGCTCTGTCGCCCTGACCAAAAAACTCCACTAAAGGTAAAGTTAAAGCCGTCACCATCAGGCCACCCAGCATGGCAAAGACAAAACGGTACGACTGCACAGACACCCGCTCTTTTGGATCGGCAGTGAGCACAGCACCCAAAGCACAATAGGGAATATTAATGGCGGTATAGACCAGCATCAGCAGGGTATAAGTGACAAAGGCGTAAATCATTTTACCTTCTTCAGCAAAGTCCGGCGTGGTAAAGGCCAGTACGCTGATCAGGCCAAAAGGCAAAGCAAACCACAGCAAATAAGGCCGGAATTTACCGTATTTGCTTTGAGTGCGGTCGGCAATAGCCCCCATGATAGGATCGGTCACAGCGTCAATAATACGCACGGCCAGAAACATAGTGCCGACAAAAGCCGGCGAAATGCCGTAGATGTCGGTATAAAAAAACGTCAGAAACAACATGACGGTCTGGAACACTATATTGCTTGCCGTATCCCCGAGGCCGTAAGCAATTTTCTCCTTTACACTAACCATGTCAGGCGCATCCTATAAACTGTTGATTTGAAATTATTATTTTTTATAAATTAACGATTACTGATTAAATTTTTATAGGCCAGACCGCTGTTTTTCACAGTTCTTTGCTGACTGTTGTAATCGACATAGACTATACCAAAGCGCTTTAAGTAGCCTTCTGCCCACTCAAAGTTATCCATTAAACTCCAGGCAAAATAGCCCTGAATATCCACCCCTTGCTCGACTGCCTGATGCACCGCATTTAAATGCGACTGGTAATAGGACAAACGCAGTTGATCATCCACTTCGCCTTTATCCAACTGATCCGCTGCAGCTGCACCATTTTCGGTAATGTAAACCGGAGGCAGCTTGTATTTCTGATGCAAAGACACTAACAGATCGGTAAAGGCCTGTGGATAAATTTCCCAGCCAATATCCGTTTTCGGCGCATCGACCATATCGACTTCGATAAAGTCACGGCCTTCAGCGGCTTTATACACAGTGCGGGTGTAGAAATTGACGCCTAAAAAGTCCAGTGGCGCTTTGATAATGTCAAAGTCTCCCTCTTCTATCTTTGGCTTGTCTTCATCAGCTAACAAGGCAAAAGAATCCGGATAAGCGCCATCAAATACAGGTTTGATATACCACTGGTTAAAGTATTCATCAGCCAGTTGCGCTGCTCTTTGATCGGCAGGGCTGTCGGTCAGCGGATAAGCCGGGGTAAAGTTCAGCACTATGCCATTCATGCTATTGGGGCTGTTTTTCTGCAGTACCTGCATGGCTAAACCATGAGCTAACAATAAGTGGTGTGCTGACTGGCGGCCATAGGCTTTTTTGGTTAAGCCAGGTGCATGAATACCGGCTTCATAACCTAAATAGGAGCTGCAAAACGGCTCATTTAAAGTGGCGTATGAATAGACTCTGTCGCCAAAGGCTTTACTGAGCTTGTCGGCATACTCCTGAAATAAATAGGCCGTATTGCGGTTCAGCCAGCCGCCCTGATCTTCAATATGCTGGGGTAAATCCCAGTGATACAAAGTGACAAAAGACTTAATATTTTTCGCTTTCAGCTCATCTAAAATGCCAATGTAAAAATCCACACCTTGCTGATTCAGGCTGCCGTCTTTATTCATTACCCGGCCCCAGGCTATAGATAGACGATAAGCATCCACTCCAAGTGAGCTTATCAGCGCAATATCGTCACGCCATAAGTGATAGTGATCACAAGCTGTATCGCCGTTGGAGCCATCTTTGATTTTGCCTTGTGTGGCACAAAAAGTATCCCAGATACAAGGCAGGCGGGTTTCAACTCCACCTTCAATCTGGAAAGACGAAGTGGCCACACCATAAGTAAATTCTTTTTTCAGCAGTCTTGAGCCTTTTGGCAATTCATAGTTCATCGTTATCTTCTTTTCATCTTTAAAAAACGAGAGGGGTAAAGTTATCTGTTCAGCACTGAAGCTGGCATGTAATCGCTTTCATTTTTATTCGTCTGAGCATCACCCTTTATTCCTTGTTCAGTGTTGTTACAGTGGGTTGGGATTTATACGAAATCGATAAACATATTGGCGGTTAAACGCCCGGTCACAGGCGAAGCATCTATATCCGTACTGACATCCACCAGTGACGAATGCAGCAGATGGCCAGGGTAAATAATCAGTCTGTTGGCCTTGTATGGGATCTGATGGTACAACTCATAATGCGCATTGCTTTGCACCTGATAACGCTGAGGCGGCGCACCATGCTGGTCGATAAACTGCTGCGCTGACCGGAAATAGTCTTGCCGCCTTTGATCGGTAACCCGCTCAAAACCCGTTGGTTTATGCCGGAAAAAACCTGTGCTGCCATGAGGGCTGTCATTCAGGTAATGCAAGAGCGCAAAATAATAAGGCGCGCTGGTATCAAAATGTGGCATAGATTGCAGCGGATGCAGGCTGTTTTCTGGTTGGGTGATCAGCGCATAAAACAGCATTTGTGGTTTTAATCTGAGCTTGTCCGGCACCTGATAGACCTGGTAAATCAGCTGATACACTGCATTTAAGCTGGCCGCCACATAAGCTTTTGGCAACACAGCACGCTGCCCCGGGTAATAGGTTTGATTCTCGCGCATAAAATCACTCTGCACAGCCTGCCGGCGCACACCAGACAAGTCCAGAGCAAAGTCATCAATCAGTATCAATGGCGTTTTTTCCAGCCCGAGATAGATAATTTCGGGCCGGATGGCAGTATTGACCTGGTAATTCAGCGCGTCCATCCTGATGAACTCAGACTAAAGACGACTTACAGTAATGCTGAATAAACTCATGATGAGTCGGGAACTGACTCACAGTACGTTTCACATTCTGCTTAATGCTCATCAGGAAATCATTCAGCTCGGAGTCCGGCATCAAATCGACAATAGGATGATACTGCTCCGGCATTAAACCCTGACCAATCAGCACCTGTAACCAGGAGCTTTCGCCAAATAATTCCTGCGCAAACTTATAGACTTTGCCGGATTGTTTAAACAGGTCCATTCTGTGGGTCAGCGTATCCGGAATGGCCATATCCTTACAATAACGCCAGAACCTGGTATCAGTCCTTTCCGTGGCTTTGTAGTGCAGGATAATAAAGTCGCGGATGTTATCCATTTCAATTTTAGTCTGGCGGTTAAACTCAGCCACATCAGCCGAAACTATGCCGTTGGACGGAAACATCTGCAGCAGACGAATAATACTGCGATGAATCAAATGAATACTGGTGGATTCTAACGGCTCAAGAAAACCACTGGATAAACCAATGGCAACACAGTTTTTATTCCAGTGCTGACGGCGGGTGCCGGTTTTAAATTTAATCAGCCGTGGCTCAAACAACATTTCACCTTCAAGATTGTCGATCAGGCTTTGTTTAGCTTCGGCTTCCGTTATAAATTTGCTGCAGAACACCAGACCATTGCCCACCCGGCTTTGCAATGGAATTTTCCATTGCCAGCCCGCTTCACGGGCTATAGCGCGGGTGTAAGCCACTGGTTCTTGTGTGGTTTTAGTCTGCACCGCATAAGCGCTGTCGCAGGGTAACCAGTGGCTCCAGTCTTCAAAACCAGTATTGAGAGTTTGTTCGATCAACAAGGCGCGGAAGCCGGTGCAATCGATAAATAAATCACCTTCGACCAGCTCGCCGGATTCCAGCAATAACGCACTGATATTGCCGTCTATATGCTGCTGTACTTCACGGATTTTGCCTTCAATACGTTTGATGCCATGCTGCTCGGACAAACGGCGCAAAAACTTGGCATACAAAGAGGCATCCATATGGTAGGCGTGGTTCAGATCCTGATTCGGCAACACGGCAAAACGGCCCTGACGAGCCCCTAAATGCTCAACACAATAGTCACCTATTTCAGTGGCTATACCTTTTTGCCGGCCTTTGACCCAAAAATGCTGAAAACCACAGGCCCAGCAGTCTTTGCCTAAAAATCCAAAGGAGTGAATATAGTCTTCGCCTACTGTTTTCCAGTTTTCAAACTGAATACCCAGTTTAAAAGTGGCATTGGTGGCGGCCATCACTTCAGATTCTTTGATATTCAGTAAACGGTGGAAAATATGCATAGTAGGGATAGTGGCTTCACCAACACCCACAGTGCCAATGTCGTCGGACTCGACTAACACCACTTCAAGGTTTTTGCCCAGCAATTTGGTCAGGCCTGCCGCTGTCATCCAGCCCGCTGTGCCGCCCCCTGCAATCACGACCTTTTTAATTCTGTTGTGTTGGTTGTTCATCTGTTCACCCTGTTGATTGGTGTCTTTATATTTTTAGTTGGTTGTCAGCGTTTTAATTTATTTAATAAATCAGCCCGGATCTGGCGCGCATTCAGCTCATCCAGTGGCTTGGTTAACATCTTTAAGGCCTCTGGCTGAATATGATGCTGTGATACGTCATCGTGCTCAAAAATGTAGTAATCAAAAATAGCTTTCCAGGCCTGACGCTGGGCTTTAGGTAAACTGCGTAAGCTCAGCACCGCCATCGACAAGGCATTATTAGGCCGGCCTAAGTAGGCTGGCGTATCGCGCCACCAGTGGCTGATCAGCACATTAAAACCGTCCAGCGCCTGTACATGGTGCCACCACATGCTTGGAATAAATAACACATCACCGGGTTCCAGTTGTGCCAGTTGCGCATGTTTTAATGCTTCGGCAAACTTAGGAAAACGTTCAAAATCAGGCGCAGCAAAATCCACCATGCTGACATCCTGACCGCCGGGCGCAAACTCCATAGGGCCAGGATATAAATTGACGATTTGCTCTGGCGGAAATAAGGTAAAAGTACGGTGTCCGACCGCATTACAGGCCAGATTTTGTGGAAAATCATAATGAGCAGCGATACGGGACTGATTACCCAACCAGACACTGGTTAACGGGCTGATGCCTGCCATTGATAACGTATTGTGTTCTGCCAAACCCGGAAACCAATGGTTGATCTCCGTCGAGCCCATATAATAGGTCGGCACTTCGGCTTGATTATTCAGTGCAAAAAGCCGGTCCAACAACTGATTAAAATCAATTTTACCGCCCTGATAATTAAAGCCATTTTGCTCCGGGTTATAAAACACCCGGCCTTGCTGAGCAGGTTCAAGGTAACAGGCACTGACCGGAATACCCTGATAAAACTGCCGGAGATAATCTGCAGCAGACTCAGCAGACACAAGACCGGCCTGAACCAGCGGCCATTCTTTACACAAGGCTTTGAACACCAAAGGTTGATTGGCATTTGCAATCAGACTCAAGGCATCAGCTAAGTCGCATCCTTCCAGAGTTTTTACGTGCGCTAAAGGCGCTTTGCTGTGCATGCTGAGTCCGACCTTACTCAAACTGCTTATTTTTTAACTGCAGCAAATGCCGGATATTAGCCTGTGAAGCAATAGCCATATAAATGGCCTGCAAATAACCTTTTTGGTGCAACTGTGCTAATACCTCTGCAGATAAAGCCGCCAGATTTTCTTCATGAATAGTGTAAAAACCAGCCAGCTGCTGTTTTTGGCCATTGCTGAAGGTTAAATCCAGAGTAAAGGATTCGAGCAGTTGATGCTCGAGCAACACCTCGATAAAAGTTTTGCTGTCGAGCATGCCATGATGGATAGTTTCCAGCATGGAGGCCACTTCATCCAGATAAGGGCTGTTGCCACCAAAAGGTAAAAACAACGCTTCGCCTTCAGTCTGGCTGACCCGGGGATTATTCAGATCGATATGAATCACTCGTTGTGTGGTTTCAATGCCATCTTCACGTACCAGTTGCTGGCCAATCAAAAAAGGCTGACGTCTGAGCATCAGCGGAATATAACAACCACGCCAGTTATCCTGTTGTAAAAACAGATTTTCCTGATCCTGAAAACCAAACAGAGTCACAGCAAAAAACTGATTGCTGTTATTGTCTTTATGAAAAAAAATCGGGTAATGGGCCTGAACAGTACGGAATTCTTTAGGAAAAGTGACAGCAAACCAGACCGCATCACCGTATTGTGCGCCTCTGGTGGTAATAACTTTCAGATCCCGATGCTCAACGCTGTTTAATAAGACATTTTTACTCATGCTCTATCCCGACTCACTGCAGTGTATTTTTTAGTTATAGTTTGATTAAACCCGTCGCCGGATACGAAAGCTACTGGTTTTTTAAGTACGACGTTATAGAAAAAACAAGGTATGGCATTTTCAACCCGGGCTGAAAATGCCAGTACAGAATGGGCCATATCCTTATGGCCCGGTATCAGCTTAGAAGCTGTAACGCGCCCCCAGACTATAACGGGCACCAGATTCAATCAGATTTAACACTTGCTCTTTGGCACGGCCATGAACACGGATATGCTCATCAGTCACGTTTAAGGCTTCGACAAAAATGGTTAAACCTTCCACTTGCGGTAAATCATAACTGACCGACATATCAATTTGGTGATAAGCCTCAGTGTAACGTGGGTTTGCACCTGTATCCTGACCTCTGGAATTCAGGAACTCATCACGCCAGTTGTAGGCAACACGAGCCTGGAAACCATCCATTTCATAAAACAGTATGGCGTTGGCTGTGTCACTTAAACCAATCAGAGCAGCCTGATCCTGCAGCAGGAAGTTGTTGTATTTGGTTTCGCTGTCGACCATGGTGTAGTTGGCGATAGCACCAAAACCTGTTTCACCAAAGGCATGCTGGACTGCAAATTCCCAACCGTCTATCACTTCAGAGTCAGAACCATTGGATGGCGTATTGATGTCGAACACTAAGGCATTATCTTCGCCAGCTACCCCATCAATAGTACCAGCAGCAACGTCCACACCCGGCGCATCCGGATAATTCTCAAAAATCCATTCACGAATATCGCGGGCATCATTACCTACAGCAGCCACTGCTTCAGCATACTTTTTGCCATCCACAGGGTTAGGAATATTGTAGATAGTCGATTCCACCACAGAGTTGCTGATAAAGTTGCTGGTATCTTTACGGAAGTAACCGATTGAAGCGTAACTGGCTGGCGAGTAGTACCACTCCGCCGACAAGTCGATGTTTTTCGACTCTAAAGGCAACAGACCCGGGTTACCAGCAGAACCACCACCACCAGCACGGTTAGCAATAGTCGCAACTACAGTCCCCCCCTGAATAGACACATAATCAGGACGACCTATAGTTTCGCTGTAAGCCGCGCGCAGCATCACATCGTCCACTACTTCAATATTAAAGTTCAGGTTAGGCAAGACGTAATCGTAATCACCGGTTTGTGTCTGGAACTCACGTTCACCACTGGCTTGCAGAACTATCTCAGTTTCAGCCACCCAACGGGCGCCATTGTAGGCTGCCACAGCAGAAGTTGAAGTGACATCAGTCGTTTCATAACGCACACCAACGTGAACATCGTATGGCATACCAGAGAGTTCATCTTCGTAGTTGTACTGCACATAAGCAGACTTTGATTCCTCCAGAGTGTATCTGTTGGTATCACTGTCGTAGTCCGTGGACGGGCAGAAGTTAGTGCCACAGTCACCGGCGCCGACAAAACCATCCGGAGTGTACAATTCTTCAGCACGGGCACGAACCGTATTGAAATCCCAGAAGAAAATGGTATTCAAAATTTCGAAGTCACGATCTGGCATTAAAGAGAAATCGCCTTTGCTGCCTTTGAATTTGTCGTGAATAGTTCCGGCCGGGAAGAAGGAATCATCGAAATCACCAGCCTGGCCTACACCACCCCAGTCGTTACGTTGCACGTTGACTGATTTGGAGTGGTTGTCCACGTCAGTGATAGCAATACCAAAATCAATACTGCCTGCATTTTCAAAGATATATTCGCCATCAAACTGGTACTGATCAATTTCAGACTTGTTGGTCGAGTTACCAAACACACTGCCTGTCACCACCATATCTGAAGGACGAACTGAGTTACCACCTTCAACAGCCAAGAGTGGAATATCACCAGTAAAATCTGTCGCCGCACTTTGACGGATAAAAGCTGCAGTACTTAAGGTATTGCTTGAACCCAACTCATGGTTTGGCTTGAATTCAGCTTCAGATTGATGGGCATCGAAGCTCAGTTTCAGATTATCAGTAGCCTGCCATTCCAGATTCAGACCTAAAGAACCACTTTCGTTACGCACGCCATAGTCGCCGGCGCCCATAGACAAGTCGGCAGGATTATCACCATAGTCTTCAGAGTAGATTAACGGCGAAGAAACCGGACCGTCAGTCCAGATGCTTTGTGATGGCACATAGGTATACCAGGCAGACACGTCGTTGTACTGAGTGTCGATATCATTGCGCATGTAGGTATAGTCAACACTGGCAGTCAGGTTATCAGTAGGCGCATATTGCAGTACTAACTGACCGTTGGTACGGGCACGTTGTTGCTCTTCAAATTTATAAATAGTGGTTTGTGGTACAGAATACACATCATCCGGACCAGGACGATTCACCTGATTGTCCACCGGGATACTGCCCCACTGACCAGAGGTGTTGTCGACAGAACCGGCAAAACTGCGCCAGCCTGTACCTACGTTGGCTTGTTGGCTACCGCTTTCACGTTCCTGATAGCTGGCAGACACCAATACGCCAAACTTATCATCATTAAAAGTAGTGGAATACAAACCTGCCAACTCAGGCGTAGCACTGCCCTCTTCGGTAGACTTGTCATCGACCATAGCAGCACTGAACACCGCTTTTTCGCCGCCAGCGCTTAAAGGTTTTAAGGTTTGTACGTCAATTACCGAACCTATGCCACCCGTTGGATTAGAGGCAAAACTGGTTTTATTGACTTCAACACCGCTAATGGTGTCGGCAGAAATATTGGCGAAATCAAAAGAACGTGAACCTGTGGTAACAGGCATTTGACGGCCGTTCAGTGTCACTAAGTTAAAGTCCGGACCAAAACCACGAACTGATACTTTACTGCCTTCACCGTTAACACGGTCAATTGATACACCACTGATCCGCTGCAGCGATTCTGCCAGGTTGGTATCAGGGAATTTACCTATATCTTCTGCTGAGATGGCATCCACAATACCAGTGGATGAACGTTTGGTATCCATAGATTTAATCAGACTACCGCGGATACCGGTCACGCTGATCACTTCAATTTTTTCTTCGGCTTTCTGGGTGTTTTGCTCCTGCGCGTCATCCGCGAAGGCAGGCATAACAACGCCCACGCCAAGCACTAACGACAGACTGGTGGCGAGTCTGGTCTTTTTGAACGTTTTGGATTTCATGTGTAGTTCCCTGTCGACTATTTTTGGTTTTTTACTTTCTACGAAATTCTGACACGCCGGACAGGTAGTTTATTTACTCCCCAAAACTAACTGTAAGCGCTTTCACAAACTTAGGTGATTTTTTTTAACCCGTCAATACAGAAAAACTAATTCTTACATTTTGGTTAAAAAACAGTTGGCAATACTGACTTTATCAGCTAAAAATGAAACCGCTTACAATTGCATTTTTACCAGAAAAATCCGGCAATTCCGGTTTTAATGACAAACGAAATGCAACTTTGCAAAAAACAATAATAAGTAAATCAACGATTTGCGTACCTGGGCTTCAACGCAAGCCCGGAGGACTCGGGGACAGAATACCAAGCATCCAGCAGAGCTTTTGTATGAGTTTGAGCATACAAACCTCTGATTTGCCTGCCAGCCCCGCCGATAAAAACTCTGCTGACACAGTGAAAAGACCCGACTTTCAAACGGAAGCGGACACAAAAGCAGGCAGAGCTCAACAGGATAGATATTATGTTTCGATACACCCCATTGGCCTTGTTGTGCAGTGTTGCTCTGGTCACGACTTTGGCTGGCTGCGACCAGCAAAATACCAACACCGAAAAAGCCGCAGAGGTAAAAGCAGCTCCAGTTGAAAGTCTGAATCTGTGGCCTGAATTAAAAAGCCCTTTAGCCAACAACGACACTGAACAAAAAGTGCAGCAACTGCTGTCCACTATGACCATAGAGCAAAAAGTGGCTCAGCTGATCCAGCCGGATATCCGCTGGATGACAGTGGAAGATATGCGCCAGTATGGCTTCGGCTCGTATTTAAATGGTGGTGGTGCTTATCCGAATGATAATAAAAACTCCACAGCAGCCGACTGGGTGGCCTTAGCTCAGGCTTATTACGATGCTGGTGTAGATGCCAGTGTGGATGGCAGCAGCATTCCTCCGCTTTGGGGCACTGATGCAGTGCACGGTCACAACAATGTGATGGGCGCAACTGTGTTTCCGCACAATATCGGCCTGGGTGCTGCCAACAATCCAGACTTAGTCGAAGCGATAGGGAAAGCCACGGCAGCAGAAGTAGCAGCTACTGGTATTAACTGGATTTTTGCGCCAACAGTTGCAGTAGCCCGTGATGATCGCTGGGGCCGCAGCTACGAAAGTTATTCGGAAGACCCTGTTGTGGTGAAAGAACTGGGCGCAGCTTTAGTCAAAGGCATTCAGGGCACTGTCGGCTCTGACTTTATGCAAAGTGGCCGTTTAATTGCCACAGCCAAACATTATCTGGGTGATGGCGGCACTGAAAATGGCAAAGATCAGGGCAATACCCTCGCCAACGAAGCAGACTTAGTCCGCCTGCATGCTCAGGGTTACATCAGTAGCCTCGATGCTGGTGTGCAAACAGTGATGGCGTCTTTTAACAGCTGGCATGGCGACAAAATGCACGGCAATCATTACCTGCTGACCACTGTATTAAAACAGCGTATGGGTTTTGATGGTCTGGTCGTAGGTGACTGGAATGGTCATGGTCAACTGCCGGGCTGCACCAACAATAGCTGTGCCGCCGCTATTAATGCTGGTGTCGATATTTTAATGGCACCGGAAAATGGTAAAGCCCTGTATAAAAACACCCTGGCTCAGGCCAAAGCCGGTGAAATTTCAGCGGCTCGTTTAGACGACGCCGTCAGCCGTATTTTACGGGTGAAAATTCGTGCTGGTTTGTTCGATAAGGGCAATCCGGCTCAGTCTGAACTGGCAGGTAAAGCGGAACTGATAGGCCATGCCGATCATCAGGCTATTGCCGCTCAGGCCGTGCGTGAATCTTTAGTGCTGCTGAAAAACAACCAGCAATTATTGCCTTTAGCACCAAAACAAAAAGTGCTGGTGACAGGGGATGGTGCCGACAATATAGGCAAACAAAGTGGCGGCTGGACTTTAACCTGGCAAGGCACAGGTAACGTCAATGCTGACTTCCCGCATGGCCGTTCCATTTATTCAGGCATCAAACAACAAGTTGAAGCAGCACAAGGCTCTGTTGAATTAAGCAGCGACGGCTCTTATCAGCACAAGCCTGATGTTGCCATAGTAGTGATAGGTGAAAACCCCTACGCCGAATTTGATGGCGATATCCGCACTCTGGATTATCAGGCCGGTAAAAACACCGATCTGGAATTGCTGAAAAAACTCAAAGCCGATGGTATTCCAGTGGTGACGGTATTTTTAACAGGCCGGCCTTTGTGGGTGAACCCTGAGCTGAATCAGTCTGATGCTTTTGTCGCCGCCTGGTTACCCGGCACTGCAGGTCAGGCGGTAGCCGACGTATTATTTAAAACTGCAGCTGGTGAAATACAACACGACTTTAAAGGCAAACTGCCGTTCTCCTGGCCAAAAACCGCAGATCAAACCCCGTTAAATCAGGGCGACCACAACTACGATCCACTCTTTGCTTTGGGTTATGGCCTGACTTATCAGGATAAAATCACTCTAGCCAATGACTTATCTGAGCAAATCAACAGCTCCACCGGCAGCCATAACGACAGCTTAAGTTTATTTGAGCGCCGGCCGGCCTCAGGCTACAGCCTGATATTGCAGGATGAACAGGGCTTAGTCACAGTGACAGGCAATAAAGCCAAAAGTGCGGATCAAAGTCTGAACTTAGCTGCCGTCAACTGGCAAAAGCAGGAAGATGCGTTATTGCTGGACTGGACAGCAAATTCGAAAGCCAAACTGCTGCTGCAAGCCGCAGTGCCTTTAGATGCCAGCGGTTATGGTCAGTTGGTGGTCGATATGAAATGGCAGACAGCACCTACAGCAGCTGTGACTTTAACTCAGTCTTGTGGCTCTGGCTGTGGTGGAACTCTGGATTTAGCTGAACTGCTCCGCGGTAAAGCAGCAGATCAATGGCATAAAATAGTGATTGATTTAAACTGTTTTGCCAGCAAAGGCGCAGCGCTGAATCATCTGCAGCAACCTTTTGTCTTACATAGCCAGGCCGCGTATCAATTAAGTATTTCTAATATTCGCCTGACACCAGCTACAGCAACGGCCGATTTAAGCTGCCCTGCAGCTTAAATCACCCATAACAGGAACACATTATGCAATCTACACCACAAGTCGAAACACAGAGCTATAGCCCCCCCGTCAGCAGCTGGGCTTTGCCTACTTTGACCTTTTTGTTTTTTATCTGGGGTTTTATTACCTGCCTGAATGATATTTTAATTCCTCATTTAAAAGCAGTGTTTGACCTGACTTACACTCAGGCCATGTTGATCCAGTTCTGCTTTTTCAGTGCGTATTTTGTGGTGTCTTTACCGGCAGGAGCACTGATCAATAAGCTGGGGTATCAGAAAGGCATAGTGATAGGTTTAGCTATTGCTGGTTTTGGTACTTTAAACTTTATTCCAGCCGCGAGCTTTCACAGCTATTCCTGGTTTTTAGCTGCTTTATTTGTGCTGGCCTCCGGCATTACCATTTTACAGGTCGCGGCCAACCCTTATGTCACAGTGCTGGGCAACCCCAAAACAGCCTCCAGCCGCCTGACTATGACCCAGGCCTTTAACTCTTTAGGTACCACTGTAGCACCTATGATTGGCGCAGCTTTGATCCTGAGCCAGCTCGACAGCACTGAAGGGGCAGACGCAGTACAGCTGCCTTATCTGGTGTTGACTGTAGCTTTATTTGCTGTGGCCTTTGTATTTTCACGCCTGAAATTGCCTGTGATAGAAAACACTACTGCTGCAGAAAAAATATCCGTCAAAGCCCTGTTGCCTTATGGTCATTTGTGGCTTGGCGCCTTAGGTATTTTTATGTATGTAGGCGCTGAAGTGGCCATAGGTTCAGTGATGGTCAACTTTATTGCTTTACCTGAAATCACAGGGCTGGCAGTGGCAGATGCAGCGCACTACGTCACCTGGTATTGGTTTGGCGCTATGATCGGGCGTTTTGCTGGCGCTTTACTGATGCAACGTATCAACGCAGGTTTATTGTTGGCCATTCACGCTGCGGCCGCCATTGTGTTGCTGGTGCTGGTCATTACAGGTCAGGGTCAACTGGCCTTATTTGCCCTGCTGCTGGTAGGCGTCGCCAACTCCATCATGTTCCCTACTATTTTCAGTCTGGCTTTACATGGTTTAGGCAAATACACCAGTCAGGGCGCAGGTTTATTGTGTCTGGCTATAGTGGGCGGGGCTTTAGTGCCTTTGGCTCAGGGTAAACTGGCAGACACTTTTGGTCTGGCTCTGTCTTTTACTCTGCCTGTCTTTTGTTACCTGTACATCTGCTACTACGGTTTACGCAGTCGCAAAGTAATAAGTTAAGGCGCAAGCCGGGGCAAGGCTTTAGTCCATGGATGGACTGTACAGAAACACACTAGTGTCAGCTGTATATCCCGGTTGGCCTTGCTTTTTTTATCCATGAATCAGGCTCCGGCCGCACTAAACTGCTGTGCCAGAGCTCTGCTTTCAAATTCCGCTGTCAGGTAGTCAATAAAGGCTCTGGTTTTAGCCGGCATCAGTTTGTTGCTGGCAAAATACAAATGAATACTGCCCAGATCGGCATACCAGTCCGGCAGCAACCTGACCAAAGCTCCACTTTGTAAATGCACTTTGGCATGAGGCACAGCAAGAGCAGCAACTCCCATTCCAAGTACAGCAGCCTGAGTCAGTGCTTCAGGGTCATCTGCGACAAATCTGGCATTCAGGTCCAGCACAACGTCTTCTCCTTGTGGCCCTCTGAAACGATAGTGGTGCAGCTTGCCACTTTGTGGCGAACGCATCACCAGACCCGGCAATTCACGCAACTGTGCCGGATGCTTAAAAGTCTGCTTTCCTTCCAGTAATTCAGGCGCGGCAACTATCACCAGATGCACAGGAGCTAATCGTCTGGCTACCACTCCGGGTGCCAATTCAATGCCGCCCCCTATGGCTAAATCAAAACCTTCAGTGATCAGATTGACCTGCCGATTCGACAATTGCCAGTCCAGACTAACCGCAGGGTAAAGCCGCAAAAAACCCGGCATCAGCGGCAGAATATGCTCCACTCCAAAACCAGGGCTCAAACTGATCCGCAAAACTCCGGCAGGTTGGCCTGAGTTCTGGGTCAGATCGGAAATTGCCGCCTGGATCTGACTCAGATTATCACCTACAGCAGCCAGAAACTGCTCACCAGCTTCGGTCAGTGTCAGCTTGCGGGTGCTGCGCTGAAACAAGCGCACCCCCAGATTTCGCTCCAGTTGCGCCACATTACGCGACACTGCGGCAGGCGTCAGCGCCAGTTGCCGTGCCGCTGCGGAAAAGCTGCCCTGATCGGCACTACGGACAAAGGACTCAATATTAGATAAGGTTTCCATAGCATCATTTTCAATTATTAGTTGAAAGTCATTGTAGTAATTACTGGCTACTGCAGTAAAGCTGAGACTTCTATAGTGAGGGCGTACGTTAGATAAAACTTAACCAACACTGAGGAAATACCCATGTCACACATTCACTCTTTAACCCACAAAATCGCCATAGTTACCGGCGGCTCACGCAGTATAGGTGCAGCGATAGTTCGCCGTCTGGCGGCAGAAGGTGCCACTGTCGCCTTTACTTACCATGCTTCTCCGGAAAAAGCCGAAGCACTGGTTGCCGAAATACAACAAGCAGGTGGCAATGCGCTTGCTATTCAGGCTGATGCAGGCAACCCACAGGCCGTCAGAAACGCCATCAGTCAGGTCGCCAGCAGTTTTGGCAAAGTAGATATTCTGGTCAATAACGCTGGCATCAGTGTATTGGGCCAGGCTGAAGAGATCGCCTTTGCAGATTTTGAACGCATTCTGGCGGTGAACGTCACAGGTGTTTTTGTCGCTACTCAGGAAGCCTTAAAACATATGGGCGCAGGCGGCCGTATTATCCAGATTGGCAGCTCCATGGTGCAACACGCCGCCTTTGGTACAGCTTCGGCTTACACTTTAACCAAAGGCGCAGTGGCAGGTTTTAGCCGTGGTCTGGTGCGGGATTTAGGTCCTCGTGGTATCACAGTAAATACAGTACACCCGGGGCCAACCGACAGCGATATGAACCCGGCTGATGGCCCTGTGGCCGATTTCGTCCGGCCGAAAATTGCAGTGGGCCGTTATGGCGAAGGCCAGGATATCGCCAGTGCTGTGGCTTATCTGGCCAGTGCGGAAGCAGCTTTTGTGTCTGGTGCCGAATTACTGGTGGATGGCGGCTTTACCGCTTAAGGAGCAGGTTATGACTATCGGAATTATTGGTGCAGGTGCCATTGGTGCTGCTATAGCCAGATTGCTGAGCCAACAGGGTTTCAAGCTGAGTATTGCCAATAGCCGTGGCCCTGAAAGCCTGGCTAGCTTGATCACCGAACTGGGGCCTAATGCCCGGGCTGTGACAGTGCAGCAAGCCAGTAAAGCAGAGCTTGTGTTTCTGGCAGTGAACTGGTCAAAACTGCCGCAGGCAGTTAAAGAGTTAGGGCCATGGGACGGACGGATAGTGGTCGACACCAACAATCCGATTGAAGCCCCATTGTTCAAACCCTTTGATCTGGCGGGCAAAGCCTCCAGTCAGGTGGTCGCAGAGATGTTACCTGGCGCTTTAGTGGTAAAAGCATTTAATCACTTATCACCCGCTTTGCTGGCCAATCCAGCGGCTGAGGGTGGCAAAAGAGTGTTGTTTTTCTCCGGAGAACACCCTGCAGCCAAACAAAAAGTGGCCACTTTGATCGAAAAACTGGGGTTCTTTGGCATAGACCTTGGCACTCTGGAACAAGGCCGTTTGGCTCAGTTTCCGGGTGGCCCATTGCCAGCCTTAAATCTGGTGAAACATCACTGAAGCAGGTTCTCTGGTATGAAGGGCACAAAGGTCTGGACTAAACATTCCAGACCTTTTTTCCGCTTCTGGCTACTGTGTTGCTGCTGGCAAAGCCTCCAGACTTTTCCGCCGGAATTTACTTAACGCCAGATACACTGCAGGTGTGCTGTAGAGTGTTAATAACTGACTGACCAGCAAACCACCTACTATGGTAATGCCTAAAGGCTGACGTAACTCTGAACCTTCCCCCATGCCAAACAACAGAGGCACAGCCCCTAACAAAGCGGCGAAGTTGGTCATTAAGATAGGCCGCAACCTTTGTGCTGCAGCCAAAGCAACAGCCTCTTTCGGCGATAAGCCCAGATCCCGCTCCGCATGCAAAGCAAAATCGACCAGCAAAATAGCGTTTTTCATCACTATACCAATCAGCAAAAACAGCCCAAGCAAAGCTATCAGGTTAAAGTCGGTATTGCTGACATAAAGCGCCAGCAAAGCACCCAAACCGGCACAAGGTAAGGTCGATAAAATAGTAATGGGCTGAATCGTACTTTCATACAACACACCCAGCAGCAGATACACAGTTAAAATCACGCCAATAATCAACCAGAGCTGATCACCGGTTTTAAACATGGCATTACGCTGATCTTCACCATTGATGGTATGAATGCCACTGGGCACCATAGCCATAGCCAGCACCCGATCAATAGCAGCAGAGGCCTGCTGCAATGTCACACCGGGCGCTAAACCATAACCTATGCCAACAGAAGCAAACTGACCATCACGGCGGATACGGTCATTGGCCAGACTGTACTGATAACTGGCAATGCTGGATAAAGGCACTCTATTGCCATCTGCAGTCACCAGTTGCAGTTGTTTTAGCACTTCAGGCTGAGCTGTATAACCAGGCGTCAGCTCCATCACCACACGGTATTGGTTCATCTCATCGTATAAAGTCGCCACCTGCCGCTGTGAAAAAGAGTTATTCAGCAAGGTCGCCACAGTACGCATATCCACACCCAGGCGCTGTGCCGCTTCGCGGTCTATGGTCAATGAAATTTGTTGTGCGTCTTCGCCGCTGGGCGTATCCACATCAACCAGCTCCGGCAGTTCCTGCATTTTTTCCGCGACCTGTTTGCTCCATTTACGCAGCAGCTGCAAGTCACCGGATAACATCAACAACTCGTAATCGCTGCGGCCAAAGGGAGAAGACAAACGTATGTCCTGATCCACACTCATAAACACCATACCACCTGGTACTTTAGGCGCAGTAGCACGAATGCGGTCCACCACTTGCTGGGCTGATATTTTACGCTCAGCCAGAGGTTTTAACCTGACCCTCATCCAGCTGTTGCTGATGCCCATATCGCCACCGCTGGAGCCTGTGACATCCGCTATGGCCGGGTCTTTTAATAAATGCTGGCGGAAAGCTTCAATTTTGGGCTGCATGATCTGAAAGGAAAATCCATCGTCGCCGCGGACAAAACCATTCAGCTGACCCGTGTCCTGATCCGGCAACAAACCTGTGGGGACTTTGGTATACAACCAGGCGTTGGCAGCAAACAGCAGCACTAATCCGGCTAACAACCAGCGATAATGGCTTAAGCTCCAACTGACACTCTGGTGATACTTCTGCTGAAACTTCTGGAAAGCGCCGGTTTGGCTGTCGCCCGGCTTTTTACCCTTCAACAATAAAGCAGATAAGCTTGGCGTTAAGGTCAAAGAAATCAACAGACTGATGGTCATAGCGGCGGCCAAAGTAATAGAAAACTCGCGGAACAAGCGTTCGACCAACCCACCCATAAACAAAATCGACAGGAAAATAACCACCAGTGCTAAGTTCATCGCCAGCAAAGTAAAACCTACTTCAGACGCCCCTTGCCGCGCCGCCTGCAAAGGCGTTAACCCCCGTTCTATATGGCGTTTAATATTTTCCACCACCACTATGGCGTCGTCCACTACTAAACCTGTGGCGACAATCAGTGCCATCACCGACAAATTATTCAGTGAAAAATCACACAGATACATCACAGTAAAAGAGCCCACCAAAGACACTGGGATGGCCAGACTGGGGATCAAAGCACTACGCAGGCTGCCTAAAAAGGCCCAGACCACCAGCACCACTAAAGCCACAGCGATCAATAAACTGATTTGCGCTTCCGTTAAGGTGGCGCGGATCACCGGGCTGCGGTCCATCACTACAGCTAAATCAGCATCTGCTGGTATCAAGGCCTGTAACAGCGGCATTTGCTGATAAATCGCATCTATGGTCTCCACTATATTGGCACCGGTGCGACGGCTGATCAGTAAAATCACCGCGTTTTTATCGTTATGAAAACCTGCGCTGTAGCGGTTTTCTGTCGAGTCTGTCACTAACGCCACATCCGACAAACGGATAGGGGCGCCATTCACGTATTTCACCACTAAATTCTGATAGTCCGAGGCCTGACGTAAGGTCTGACTGGTCGCCAGTTGCCAGCGTTGATCGCTGCTTTCCAGAACGCCCAAAGGCACTGAGGCATTAGCCCCACTGATAGCGCTGCGCACTTCATCCAAAGCGACACCATATTGAGTCAGCATGCCGGGGTTTAATTGCACCCGCACTGCAGGCAAAGACGCCCCTGTGACTTCAACCTGACCCACACCTGTAATAGCAGCCAGTTTTTGTGCCAGCACGGTAGAAGCCGCGTCATACAAAACACTGGACGCTAAATGTTCAGAGCTTAACGCCAGCGCCATCACAGGCGCCTGGGACGGGTTAAATTTACGGTAACTCGGATTACCCGGCATACCGGACGGCAACTGACTACGGGCGGCATTAATAGCAGCCTGCACTTCACGGGCGGCTTCATCCACATTACGGTCTAAGTCAAACTCCAGCCGGATTTGTGCTGAACCCTGATTGCTGCTGGAACTGATACGGTTGATACCGGCAATACTACCCAAAGCCCGCTCCAGTGGTGTCGCCACAGTAGCCGCCATACTTTCAGGGCTGGCACCGGGCAAACTGGCGCTGACGACGATCATCGGAAAATCGACAGCGGGCAAAGGGGAGACCGGCAATAAACGCCAGCACAAGATACCAAGCAGCAAAATAGCAGTGGCAATTAAACCACTGGCGACGGGGCGCTGAATAAAAGGTAAAGCTAAATTCATAGCGCCTTAGCCTCAATGTCAGCCACTGTCTCTTTGCTGCTTTCTTTCGCACTAAAATGACGGTCAAACCATAAGTACACTACAGGTGTGGTAAAGAGTGTCAGCACCTGACTGACCAATAAACCACCCACCATCACCAAACCCAAAGGCTGACGCAGCTCGGCACCTGAACCGCTGGCCAATAACAACGGAATAGCGCCAAATAAGGCCGCTAAAGTGGTCATTAAAATAGGACGGAAGCGCATTAAAGCCGCCTGATAAATAGCTTCAGTGGGCGACAAGCCCTGATGGCGCTGGGCTTCCAATGCAAAGTCGACCATCATAATGCCGTTTTTCTTCACTAAACCTATCAACAGCACTATGCCGATGACCGCGATCAAATCCAAAGGCTGGCCTGCGATCAGCAGTGCCAATAAAGCCCCTACTGTGGCTGAAGGTAAAGTCGACAATATGGTGACAGGGTGAATTAAGCTTTCGTACAAAATACCCAATACGATGTACATGGTGATCACAGCCGCCAGCACCAGCCAGAGTGTATTGCTCAAAGAGGCTCTGAACGCTTCAGCTGCGCCCTGAAAGGTCAGCTCCATTTCGGCTGGTAATTGCAGTTGCTGCTGCACTTCTTCAATAGCAGCTACAGCCTCACCCAGCGAATAACCTTCAGCCAGGTTAAAAGACAAGGTGACAGAAGGGAACTGCCCCTGATGGTTAATCAATAACTTAGCAGGTCTTTGTGTCACTTTCGCCACAGCAGACAGCGGCACTGGAGTACCAGAGCTGGTGCTGATATAGAGCTTATTCAGCGCATCCACCCCATTGATCTGATCCGGGTCCACTTCCAGAACTACCCGGTACTGATTAGCCTGAGTAAATAAGGTGGTGATCTGGCGCTGACTGTAGGCACTTTGCAGTACAGTGCTGATTTGCGACACATTAATACCTAAACGGGCAGCTGCGGTACGGTCTATGTCGATATAAGCCTGTAAGCCCTGTTGCTGTAAATCATGCGCCACTTCAGACAATTCAGGCCGTTGTTGCAAGGCCCCGACTAAGTCCGGTAACCACTGATTCAATACATCCTGATCCGGTGTGGTTAAGCTAAATTGATACTGAGTACGGCTGACTCTGTCTTCAATACTCAGCTCCTGCACTGGCTGGAACCAACCTTTAATGCCAGGCACAGCCTGCACTTGCTGCTCCAGCTCGCGGATCACTTCCACAGCCGACAAATCGCGTTCGCCATGTGGTTTCAGGTTGATTTGAATACGGCCACTGTTAATGCTGGTATTGCTGCCATCCACGCCGATAAAAGACGACAAACTGCTGACGGCTGGATGCTGCAGAATATTTTCTGCCAGTTCCTGCTGGCGGGATGCCATGGCCTGAAAGGAAATATCCTGCGGCGCTTCAGTCACCACCTGGATCACCCCACTGTCCTGCACCGGGAAAAAACCTTTTGGCACTGCCAGATACAATAAGGCCGTTAAAGCTACAGTCGCCAGCATACTGAACATAGCCAAGGTTTGATGGCGTAACACCCACTGCAAACCACGGCCATAAGAGGCAATAATGCGGTCCATCAGACCATTTTGATCATGATGCTCCGGCAGGGTTTTTAATAAACGTGCGCACAGCATAGGCGTCAGCGTTAAAGACACCACCAGAGAAATCAGAATAGCCACAGCTAAAGTCACGGCAAATTCAAAGAATAAACGACCGACCACATCGGCCATAAAAAGCAGAGGGATCAGCACAGCAATCAGCGAAAAGGTCAGGGAGATCAGGGTAAAACCAATCTCCTTGGCGCCTTTGAGTGCAGCTTCCATTGGCGAGGCGCCTTGTTCACGGTGCCGCGCGACGTTTTCCAGCATCACTATGGCGTCATCGACCACAAAACCTGTGGCTATGGTCAACGCCATTAAGGTCAGGTTATTGACGGAAAACTCCAGCAACACCATCACAGCAAAAGTACCAATCAAAGACAGAGGCACCGCCAGACTGGGAATAATAGTGGCCGGAATAGTGCGCAGGAAGGCAAAAGTCACCAACACCACCAGCACTATGGCGAACACCAGCTCTTTTTGTACATCCCGCACTGAAGCACGGATACTGTGAGTCCGGTCTGTTAAGACTTCTACTTTGACCGCAGCCGGCATAGTGGCCGTCAGTTGCGGCAATAATTCCTGCACTCTGTCTGCGACATCAATCACATTGGCGCCGGGCTGACGCTGAATATTTACCAGCACAGCGGCTTTTTGATTGGCCCAGGCGGCAAGAAAGCGGTCTTCAGCGCCATTTTCAATTTTCGCCACGTCTTTTAACCGCACAGGTGCGCCTTCGCGGTAGGCAATAATCAGCTCTTTATATTCATCCGTGCTGCGGATTTGATCATTGGCTTCCAGCATAGTGGAGCGAAAAGCGCCATCAAAACTACCTTTGGGCTGATTGGTATTGGCGGCCGCTATAGCGCTACGCAGGCTTTCGACACTTAAATTCAGGCTGGCCAAAGCCGCCGGATTGGCTTTCACCCGAATCGCAGGACGCTGACCACCAGCTAAGCTGACCATACCCACACCCGTCAGCTGAGCTAATTTCTGCGCCATCCTGGTGTCGACTAAATCGTAGACCGCAGGCAAAGGCAAAGTGTCTGAGCTGACAGCTAAAGTCAGAATAGGCGCATCGGCCGGGTTTACTTTGCGATACACAGGAGGTGTAGGTAAGTCGCTGGGTAACAACGAAGAAGCGGTATTAATGGCGGCCTGCACTTCCTGCTCGGCCACACCCATATCCACCACTAAAGCAAATTGCAGCGTAATGACAGATGCACCAGCCGAGCTATTGGACGACATTTGTTTTAAGCCGGGAATTTGGCCTAAACGCCGCTCTAAAGGTGCTGTGACTGTACGCGCCATAATGTCAGGACTGGCACCAGGGTTAAAACTAAACACCTGAATAATAGGGTAATCCACCTGAGGCAAGGCCGCCACAGGCAATAAACGCCAACTTAAAAGGCCGGCTATTAAAATCGCCAGCATCAATAAGGAGGTGGCGACAGGGCGTAAAATAAAAGGCTTGGACAGGTTCATCATTTACCCCTTAGGCGCGTCCTGGATCACCTCAACTTCACGGTCAGGTCTTAAGCGATCCAGCCCTTCCAACACCACTTTATCGCCAGCTTTTAAGCCTTCTTCCACCGCCACTAAACCATTATCGACAGCACCTAGTTTCAGCACCCGGATTTGTGCTTTGTTGTTCTGGTCGACCATATAGACATAAGTACCCTGAGCACCATACTGCACAGCATCTTGTGGAATAGTCACAGCACCACTTTGTACCGCCACATTCAGACGCACATTAACAAACTGGTTCGGGAATAACTCTTCGTTCTGATTGGCAAACTCAGCTTTGAGCTTCAACGTGCCTGTAGCTATATCAATCTGGTTATCAAGGGTGGTTAAAGTGCCGCTACTGAGCTGCATTTGTTCTGCTCTGTCCCAGGCTTCAACAGTCAACGCAGCTCCGGCACGAAATGCAGTGCGCACTTGCTGCAACTGAGTTTCAGGAATAGTAAAGACCACAGCTATAGGCGAGCTTTGGGTAATAGTGACTAAACCTTCGGCGCTGTTGGCCTGAATTAAATTGCCCGGGTCAACAGCACGTAAACCTAAACGGCCACTGATAGGAGCCTTGATTTGGGTGTAAGAGAGTTGCAAAGCGGCGGCATCAATAGCGGCCTGATTGGATTTAATAGCGCCTTTGAGCTGATTCACCAGGGCCTGCTGTGTATTCATTTGCTGGGCAGCTATGGTGTTTTGTTCTTTTAATTTGGCGTAACGTTCCAGGTCCTGTTCAGCACTTTTTAACTGCGCCAGGTTCTGATCTTTTTGGCCCTGCGCCTGCGCCAGCTGCACTTTGTAATCGGCAGGATCAATTTGCGCTAACAGCTGGCCTGCTTCAACTTTCTGGCCTTCCTGGAAAAACACTTGCTGTAACGGACCTGAGACCCGGCTTTGCACCAACACAGTGTTCAGAGGCGTTACAGTGCCTATAGCTTTAATCTGTACTTTTAAATCGGTAGATCCCGCTTCAATCACCCGCACTGGCACTGGCATAGCCCAGGGGTTGTTGGCCATGCCTGCGCCACCAGCTGGACGCGGGCCACCAGGTCTTTGCCCTGGTCCGGCTTTACCCGCTGTAGCTTGTCCTGGCCCGGCCACAGTTTCATCAGCAGGCCAAAACCAATACAAAGCGGCAACAGCAACAGCCAGGCCAGCAGCTAAAACAACAGGCTTTTTCAGCAAAGACATAAAATAAATCCCTATAACAAAACTATAAATGAGTAAAACGGGCCTACTCTAATTCAGCCGATAAAGCCCTGCAATGAAGCGAGTGTCAAGATTGAGTAAAGATGGCCTGACATTCGGTCAGACGTCTTTTTACCGCGACAAAACCACGGACAGAAACCTCTACAGCGGCAGCGAACAAAAGGATCACTGCAACAGCTGTTGTGGTACTACTGACATCCGGCTTTTGCCCTGCTCCAGCTAAGACTATATCTGCACACAGATTTTTTTATGGCTAAGTGTCAGGCTACTGACATAAGGTTGTCAGTCTGGGTTGCTACTCTGTCAGGGTCAAGTAAAAGGAGCGCATCATGACTGAGTTAGATACCGCTATTGATCGTTATTTTTCAGCGACTAATGCCCGAAACAACCAACTGGCGGCTGAATGTTTTGACCCGGACGCTTCCATCTTTGATGAAGGTCAGCAGTTGACAGGGCTGGAGTCGATCCGGCATTGGCTGCAACAAACCCAACAAAAGTATCAGCCTGTGGTGCAGGTGCTGACAGCAAACCGCAGCTATGGCGAAGTCTGGGTGAAAACCAAAGTATCAGGCCGGTTTCAGGGCAGCCCTATTCAACTGAACTATGTATTTGCGTTACAGGATGGCAAAATCAGTCGGCTGATGATCCGTTAACACCAGCCGGACTCAAGGAAACTGATGAATCGTATAGACCGCTTACTGGCGCTGATTTTGTATTTGCAAAGTCGCCGCACCTGCACAGCCGAAGATATGGCAGACCACTTTGGTTTAAGTGTCCGCACTATTTACCGGGATATTGCGGCTTTAGGTGAAGCTGGTGTGCCCATTCTGGCCGAGGCTGGCATAGGCTACAGCCTGATGAAAGGTTATTTGTTACCTCCGGTGAATTTCTCCGAACAGGAGGCTTATGCCTTGTCGACCGGCGTGATGCTGGCGCAGCGCATGACCACTCACAGCTATAACGAAAAAATGCAGTCAGCCCTGGATAAAATCAAAGCTGTGTTGCCCAATGAAGCCAAACACCGGCTGGAACTGCTGGCCAAAGGTATGGCGACCCCGCAGGCGAATCATCCACAGCAGGCGGATTTGTCGGTATTACAACAAGCCATAGCCCGGCAACAACTACTGACCTTTGATTATCAGAACGCCAGCCAGACACAAAGCAGCAGAGCCGTCGAAGCTGCGGGTTTAGTCTTTTATCTCGGCCGCTGGCATCTGATTGCCTGGTGCAGATTACGACAGGATTTTCGGGATTTCCGTACCGACCGCATCAACAACCTGCAGCTGCACAGCGAACAGTTTCAGGCCAGAGGCGACTTTAATGCCAAAGACTTTTTGCAAAGTGGTACGCCGCCAGCTCAACTGACAGCTCAGATCCTCTTTGTTCATACGGCAGCGGACAGAGCCAGAAGAGAATGGTGGCAAGGTATAGCAAAGGAGCAGCAAAAGGCTGAAGGAGTGGAGATGTCCGTCAATTGCAGCGATTGGGGCTCGTTAGCCTGCTGGTTATTGTCGCTGGGCACAGCAGCTCAAGTGCTGGCTCCTGATGAATTAAAACAGGAGCTATGCAGACAAAGCCAGGCCATTTTGGCTCTGTATTCCTAGGCTTTTTGCGCAGCATCCAGCTGCTGTATTAAACGTGCTTGTTGCAATAATTTCACTTGAGTTTTGATCCTGTGTTTCAGCGTCACAGCATTGACTGGCTTGCTCACAAAATCAGCACCACCGGCTTCCCAGCATAAAACCTCCTCTTCCGGACTCTGCATGCCTGTGACAAAAATCACTGGTATTTGCGCCAATTCAGCTTGTTGCTTTAATACACGGCAGGTTGCCAGACCATCGAGTTCCGGCATCAGCACGTCCAGCAGGATCAAATCCGGTGGGTTGTTTTGGCACAAACTAATGGCCTGAGCACCGGATGTGGCCATAAAAATCTGGTAATCAGCATTCAGCATCTGATGAATGAGTTGAATATTGACTGGCTGGTCGTCTACCACCAGAATTTTGATTTTCTGCGCGCTCTGTAACGGGGTGACACTCATCAATAACTACCTTTTCAGCAATGTCTGGTATTGCTCTGTGTACTGCAGAGCCTGAATAAAATTCAATTGGTCTAAAGCACTTTCCAACTGAGTAACCCAGTCCGGGTTCAGGTTGTGCAAGGCGCCTTTCAGCTCTGAAAACTGATCCAAGGCATTCATATTAAAACTTTGCAAAGAAGATTGCAGCTCACCCAGCAGAGCGGCCAGTTCAGCCTCACCCGGCAACGCAGTCACCACCTCTTTGGCTACAGGCGCAGTTTCAGCCAACAGCACTGGCGCAAAACCAGCAAAAGCTTCAGCGTCAGCAACAAACTTCGCTACAGCTTTAGGTAAATCCAAAGCTGTTTTTTGCTTAATGGATTGTTCTATCGCGGCAGCAGGTTCAGATAAACGCACAATACCTAAAGAACTGGCGGACCCCTTTAAAGAATGGGCCAGCAAGTACAACTCTTTTTCCGGCAAAGCCCCGGAACCGGCTTTGAGCTTCACTAAAGCCGCATCAAGCTCAGCAACAAAAGACTTCAGCGTTTTATGATATACAGAGACCGAGTTGCCCAGACGATTTAATGCAGAATTCAGCTGCACACCTTGCTGTAAAGCAGCATCTATCAAAGCCGGACTCAGTAATGGCTGCTGAATGCCTGTCACAGCAGCACTGGGGTCGACCGGAGTTTTTGACCACTTCAGTATGGTTTGTACCAGGGTGTCGATGGCAAAAGGTTTGGCCACATGATCGTTCATGCCTGCATCCAGACAAGCCTGTTTGTCCGACTGCATTGCATTGGCCGTCATGGCCACTATAGGCAAGGTCAGCATGGCGGCTTTATTGCGGATACGGCGGGTGGTTTCATAACCGTCCATATCCGGCATCTGGATATCCATCAGCACTAAATCGTATTTGTCTGGCTGCTGTTCCAGCATAGCCAGCGCAAAAGTACCGCCAGGTGCTATATCAACCAAAGCCCCTTCATTGCCTAACAACTCAGAAGCTACTATCTGGTTCGTCGGATTGTCTTCGACCAGCAGCAGCTGTAAACCGTTCAGGCGACTTTGACGTGGAGCCGCATCTTGCAGCGCATTGGAAAACATCTCTTTGCCAGCGAGCGCATCCAATACCGCATCAAGCAAGCGGCCAGGGGTAACAGGTTTAACAATAAAACCATTCAGCAAATGCTGACTTTGTTCTTCCTGCTGCTTTTGCGCCAGACACTCACGGCCATGAGCTGTCACCATAATCACCAGCGGCATATCAGGTCCCTGCACCAGCTGACGGATTTTTTCGGCGGTTTGCCAGCCATCCAAACCCGGCATCAGCCAATCGAGTAACACCAGTTTATAGCCACTTTGTTGTTGCAACAGCTGCAGCGCCTGCTCGCCACTGCTGGCTAAATCCACCTGACAACCATAATGGCGCATCACTTCAGATAAAATTTGCCGGGATTGCTGGTTATCGTCCACCACCAGCACTTTCAAATCCTGCAACAACGATAAATCAGACTTTGCAGCGGGTAAGTTCAGGCAATTGAACCAGAGTTCAAACTCAAAACTACTGCCCTGTCCAAAACTGCTCTGTACTGATAATTGGCCCCCCATCAGCTCGACCAGACCCCGGCTAATTGCCAGCCCCAGGCCTGTGCCACCGTAACGACGGCTGATGGACGACTCAGCCTGACTGAAACTCTGAAAAATCAGCGCAAGCTGTTGTTCAGTCATGCCAATACCAGTGTCTTTGACTTTAAATTTCAGCCGGGCAGCATCGGCCTTACGTTCTGTCACTTCGAGGCTGACCACTATTTCACCCTTGTCAGTGAACTTGATGGCATTACCGGTCAGATTTAGCAGCACCTGCTTCAGCCTCAAACTATCTCCAACCACAAGCTGAGGTAAATCGTCGTCAAACTGATACAAGACTTCGACATCTTTGCTACCCAGATTGGCTGATAAAATGGTCCCAATGTCCTCCATCAGCGTTGGCAGTTCAAAGCTGTGACTATCCATTTCCAGCTTGCCGGCTTCCACTTTAGAGAAGTCCAGAATATCGTTCAGAATAGCCAATAAGGATTTCGCAGCAATTTCTGTCTGACGAATATAGTCTTCCTGCCGCATGGTTAAACTGGTTTGTTGCACCAGCTGCAACATGCCCAGAATAGCGTTCATGGGGGTGCGGATTTCATGACTCATATTGGCCAGAAAAGCAGACTTTGCGTCATTCGCTGCATCCGCCAACCGTCGGGCCTGCGCCAGCTCCAGTTCCCTTTTATGTTGCTCAGAACGATCCCGGGCTACCAGATAGAAATAGTCCCGCTGTTCAAAACGGACCCAGGATAAGTTCACCGATAAGGGGATTTGCACCCCAGTTGCATCTTCAAACTGAGTTTCAAACTGCACACTACGTTTTGTCCCCGGGCTTTGGGTCAGTTGCTGCAACCGATCCCCCACTAACTGTGCGGCCAGATCAGCTGCACTTAAGTGTTCGGAACAGCATGCCAAAGCGGCAGGATTGGCTTTAATCACTTCAGCATGGTCACTTAGCCAGAACACTAAATCCGGACTTTGTTCTGTCGACACTTTCGCCAGCGCCAGCTCAAATTCCAGCTCTTTTTGTACAGTTAAATCACGGGCTATACCTAAATAACCTACCACCTGTTTTTGTTGATCCAATAAGGCGGTGACAGCAACCTGAACCGGAATACGGCTGCCGTCTTTGCGGATATAAGTCCATTCCCTGTCATCGGTTTGGCCTTGTTTGGTTTTTTCAGCCCACACCGTGATGTCAGCATCCACCTGGTGGCCCAGTTGGGCGGTCTGTTGCTGTGAATACTCCGCCAATTCCACCGGATCATGAATAATATCCGGGCCATAACGACCAATAACTTCAGCTTCCTTATACTGCAACATAGCTTCAGCTGCGGGGTTAAAAGAGGTGATCATGCCATCTAAATCAGTGGTGATAATCACGTAATTGGCATTACGCAAAATACTGCGCTGTAATGCAGATACCCGCTCAATTTCAGCTGTCCGCAATTCAACCTGATGCTCCAGCTCCTCATTAGCCTGCTGCAGTTTTTGTTCGGCCTGTTTGATATGACTGATATCGTTCACTGTCAGTGCTGAACCTATAAACTGGCCTTTTTCGTCCAGAATAGGGGACAAATTCAGCGACACCGAATGTTGCTGACCGGACTGATGCTGACGTACAGTCTGGACATAACGTATTTTCTGACCTTTACGAACCGCCAGCTCCAGTTGAGATTGTTCATTCAGAAGATCATCGGGAACAATCAACTGGCTAATGGTTTTGCCCAGACTTTCAGCTTCGCTGTAACCAAACATCTGTTCTGCCGCCTGGTTCCAGCTGCTGATCTTGCCATGCTTATCCAGACCAACCACAGCCTCATTGGCATTTTCCACTATGGCGGCCAGCACAGCTCTGTGTCTGGATAATTGCAAACGCCGCAAAAAGGTCAGCTGTACAAAAGCAAAAATCACGATCAACAGCGCGCTGAATCCTGCCGAGGTATAAAACACTTGTTGGGGAGCAGGCAAAGCCAAAGCCTCAACAAAATGCTCTGTGGCCTGCAATCGGACCAGCCAGTTACGACCAAAAATAGTGAGCAGCTGTTCAGCCTGGTAAGGAACTAAGGCTGAGTCTGTAGCCGCAGTTTTAAAAAAAGCCTGCTGCGGATTAAATGCGGTGTCTATCACTTCCAGTTGAACCTGAGCGTCCGCAATTTTAATAGTGGATAAGATTTCATCAATAGTGAGAGGGGCATAAGCCAGACCGTATAATTGCTGATAACGTTCTTCTGCGGTTTGCGGCGCTTTACCTTGCAGGTAGATGGGCATCAATAACAAAAAGCCCCGGGATTTTTCGCTTTGCGCCTGCACCAGAGTCACAGGTTCAGTCAATACAGCCCTGTTTTCCCGCACAGCCTTCAGCGTGGTTTGATAGCGGATCTGCTCTGAGGCTATATCAAAACCTATAGCTTCTTCATTGTCCGCTATAGGTTCAATGTATTGAATAACAAATAAATCATGTGTGTGTGCACTGTGTTGACGGAAGTTAAAGCGGTCACCACTTTCGGCTTCAGCCTGTGCTAAAAATTGAGGAAGCTCCGCAGGTGTCACTTTACGGATAATGCCAAAACCCCGGGCTCCGGGAAATTCGAGCTTCAGGTCACGGCTCTGACTGTAGCTCAACATGTTTTCATAACCGAAGTTTTCTGCGCCCGCGCTCAATACAGCACCGCGGACACCACGTAAACCATATTGATAAATCGTCAGTTTTTCGCCTATCGCATCCGCCAGTTGCAGGGCTTTGTTATCTAAGCTTTGTTGAATACGTTGCTGATTCTGCTTCACTTGCCCTTGTTGCAGATGATCAGACAAATAAAAGCCAATGACTGCAAATAACAATGCTGGAATAACTACAGGCAAAAGCTCAGACACATTACGCTTCAGCCATGTCATTATCCGGCATCCTTCTGGTTCATACTGCGTTTCAGCCGTTCTGCTGCAGCCATAAAATTTAACGTCATAATGTCCTGCTCCATCAGCACAAAGTCATCAGCACCTAAATAACTAATCCAACCTGATCTTTGTTGCTGAAATAAGCTATAAGCCTGCATATCACTGTTTTCAAGATACTGAATATACTGCAAAAGGTCGGGCAACTCATGATCTGAATTGTGTTCAAACTGAGTCAGCCATAACTCAAGCGCAGCACTGGTTTGCTCCAGACATTCCAGATAAAGCGTAAACTCTGCCACAGTGGGCAACTGGCCGGACTGATGCAATGCCTGTTCCAGAGGGCGGGATAATTCAGGTAAAGCGATCGCTCCCAAAGTAGCGTAACTGCCGCGTAACTTATGCATAGAGTGCTCAATGGCTTTGGGGTCATTGTTTTGATAAAACTGTTTCAGTTTCTGTAGTTCAACAGAAGTAGACCTGACCAGTTGAGTCATAGCAGGTGAAAGATGCTGAAACGCATCCTGCGAGAACCCTATTAATTGCTCCAGTACACTAAAATTAAACAACGTCTTGGCCTACCTGAATGATTTCTCACAGCATAATTGGCTTTGAGTGAAAAATCCCGTGCTTTATCCGGTTAATTTTTCGTCTACACTGATAAAGGATTGGGTAAAAAACAGGGAAGTACCGAATGCAGGTGACTCAAGCTGCTATGCCAGCAGCAAAAATTTTATTAGTGGATGATCAGGCGTCATCCCTGTTATTGCTGCGTGAGCTGCTGCAGGATTTCGCCACTTTGTATTTCGCCACAGATGGCGTTCAGGCCATAGAGCTGGCGATTTTGCATCACCCTGAACTCATAGTTCTGGATATAGAGATGCCAGATATGGATGGCCTTGCCGTATGCAGAACCCTAAAATCCAATCCTGCCACCAGTGATATAGCCGTTGTATTTATTACCTCCCATATCGATATAGAACATGAAATTGCTTCGTTAACTGAAGGTGGTATCGATTTTTTACGTAAACCTTTGCATGCAGTTTCCTGTCGTATGCGCATTAAAAATCTGCTGGATTTAAGCCGCTATAGCAGACAAGTCGAAGCGGAAAGAGAATGGCTGCGGGTGACATTAGATTCTATAGGCGATGCAGTGATAGCCACAGATCTGGATGGAAAAATCAGCTTTATGAACCCTATAGCTGAACGTATGACAGGCTGGCTGGCCAAAGAGGCGTTGTATCGCCCTATAGAAGAAGTAATGCAGTTGCGGGATGCTCATACTTTAGAACCACACTGGAACCCGATTTATTTTGCACTGAAAGAACAGCGTGTGGTGGCCATGGCTTTAAATTGTCAGCTGGTGTCGCGCACAGGCCAGTTGTTTCAGGTGGAGGATTCAGCGGCCCCTATTATCGACAGTAAGGGGCATTGCCTTGGCAGCATAGTGGTGTTTCATGATGTCAGTGAAAGTATGGCGCTGGCTTTAAAAATGAGCCATTTAGCTAATCATGATCCGCTAACCAACCTGCCGAATCGTGTTTTGTTGTATGACCGCATCGAACAGGCCATCAAAAGAGCAGAGCAGCTGCACCACAAAGCCGCCTTACTGCTGATCGATCTGGACCATTTTAAGTATGTGAACGATTCTATTGGCCATAACTTCGGTGATTTGCTGATCAAACAGGCCTCAGAACGTCTGAACTCTATTTGTGATGCCGGCACCACGCTAGCCCGGTTAGGCGGTGACGAGTTTGTGATGGTATTACCGGAACTTTGGTCTATCGAAGAGGTAGCCTTGTTCACCAGCCAGGTGCATAGCCAATTTCAGCAACCTTTTGCACTGGAGGATAAAAAATATCAGATGGCCGTCAGCATAGGTGTCAGTATTTATCCTGATGATGCCCAAACCATTGAAATGTTTATGCGTCACGCCGACGTCGCTATGTTTAAAGCCAAATCCGAAGGCCGTAACAGAACCAGCTTTTTCTCAGACGAACTGGAGCAGCAAATCATCTATCGCCATCAACTGGAACTGCTGTTGCGCGAAACGCTAAGCAATAAGCAACTCCAGGTGTATTACCAGCCAAAACTCTGTTTACAGACAGGCAAGCTGTTAGGGGCCGAAGCTTTAGCCCGGATGCAGAACCATCAGGGGCACTGGGTTTCACCTATGGAATTTATTCCACTGGCAGAAGAAACAGGTTTAATTACTGAGCTGGGTTTGCAAGTGCTGCGTCAGTCCTGTCTGGAGTGCCTCAGCTGGCAAGAGCTGGGTTATCAGGTGCCGGTATCGGTTAACATTGCAGCGGCTCAGTTTGCCGACCCACTGTTGGTAAAACAAATTACAGATCTGATGGCTGAACTGAAGATACCAGCCCAACTTCTGGAGCTGGAAGTAACAGAAAGCGCACTGATGCTGGATGTCAGCAAAACCCAAAGCATGCTGCATCAGCTCAAAGCGGCTGGCATTCGTATTTCAATAGACGACTTCGGTACTGGCTACTCGAGCTTGTCTTATCTGAAAAAATTTCAGGTTGATGTACTGAAAATTGACAAATCCTTTGTGCAGGAAATGCTGACCGACAGAGGTGATATGGAAATAGTCAAAGCAGTGATCTCTCTGGCTCAGTCGATGAATTTACAGCTGATTGCAGAAGGTATTGAACTGGAAGCACAAAAAGACCAATTGTTGCAGTTGGGCTGTCAGATGGGCCAGGGGTACTTATTCAGCAAACCTTTGTCGGCAGCGGATTTTAGAACTTATTTACACCAGCAACCCGGCCAACAGAACCTGCAACCTGGGGAATAAGCTCAAACACCGCATCT
>CAMLSF010000011.1 GCA_946482615.1 uncultured Chromatiaceae bacterium
CTGTTGCATCAAACCAGATCCCAGCTCATCGCCGTGCCCCGTGCCACATCTTTAGTGACGGTTTTACCCAGCAGCATCGACAGATATTTAGGGGGTAAGCCTAAACCTGGCCGGATAGCGCGTAAGTTTTCAGTAGTGAGTGTATCGCCTGCTTTTAAATCGGCAGCAATATACAAAGAGCGGCGGTGTTTACGTGAGGCAATTTCTTTTTCGGTGCAGCCATAATTGACCTGACCTAAAGCCACTTTGGCTTTGGCGGTTTCTTCCACCAGTTGCTTAAGCTCAGCAGGCTCCAAAGAAAACTCGGCATCAACACCACCTTCGCTTCTGTCGAGCACAAAGTGTTTTTCAATCACAGTGGCACCTAAAGCCACGGCAGCAACAGAGACACCAATACCTGTGGTGTGATCCGATAAACCCGCCTGACACTGAAACAGCTGAGCTAAATGCGGAATAGTCAGTAAATTGGCATCGACAGGACGGGCGGGGTAGTTGCTGGTGCATTTAAGTAAAATTAAATCTTTGCAGCCGTTGGCACGTAACACTTCAACAGATTCAGCCAGTTCTGACTGGCTGGCCATGCCGGTGGACATAATCACCGGCTTGCCGGTTTTCGCCACTGCGGCCAAAAGCGGGTGGTCGATGTTTTCAAAGGAAGCGATTTTGTAACAAGGCACATCCAGCGACTCTAAAAAATCCACTGCTGTTAAATCAAAAGGAGTGCTAAAGGCCAACATGCCATGGCTTTTGGCGCGCTCAAAAATAGCTTGATGCCAGTCCCATGGGGTGTAGGCAATCTGGTACAGCTTATACAAAGTCGTGCCATGCCAGAGGCTGTTTTTATCTTCGATATAAAACTCGCCTGTGTCTATATCCAGCGTCATGGTGTCAGCTGTATAGGTTTGTAATTTAATGGCCTGAGCACCGGCTGCTGCAGCTGCATCTATCATCGCCAGCGCTTTATCCAGCGACTGATCGTGATTGCCGGACAGCTCAGCAATAATCAAAGGTGGATGAGAAGGCCCTACTTTATACTGGCCTAACTGAATATCCTGAAAAGCTGCGTTGCTCATCTTTGTGTTCCTGTACTGCTAAGGCCTTAATCTTGCGCCTGAATTTCGTTAGTAAGTTGTTCTACAATAGCAGCACAACCGCCACCATGCGGCACCAATGCCCTGGCTTTTTTGGACATTTGCTGCAATAGCTCTGGATTATCCAGCTGTTGCTGTATGGCGCTGCTTAATTGCGCCACTGTCAGATCCTTGCCATGCCCCAGATAAGCACAAACCCCGGCGTCAGCCAAAGCTATTGTACTGGCGACCTGATTGTCCGCCAAAGTCACCACCAAAGCAGGTAAGGCCAAAGCACAGCGCTCCCAATGGGTCGAACCGCCGGCACCAATCATTAAAGTGGCTTTGCTCATCAACTCTGCCATATGCGGGGTCTGAATATGCAAAGTCAAACGCTGATCCTCAGCACAAGCTTGTTCAAGCTCTGCTTTGTGTGGATTGGCAAGTCCTATCACTATATCGGCAGCAAAGTCAGTTTTCTGAAGCTGCTGTAAGGCGTTTATAGTTTGACTGGTTAAATTCAGCTCGTCCGTGCCACCGTAAAAAACTAAAAATCGTGCTGGCTTGAGCTGTGCAGTGCGCTGAAACTTAGCAAACTCCGGCCGCAACAAGACATAAGAAGGGCCAAGTAGCAGCTGAGCTTCTTGGTTGACCAGGCTGTTGTAGCGACTGTGCATATCCGGATACAGGTTTTGGTCCAGCAGATAGTCACATTGATGGGCTCTGTTGGCTAAATCATCAATCACCAAAAGTTTGCGGTAAAAGCCCGTCATGGCCAGTTCAAATGTTTTGGATAAGCCGTAATGATCAATCACCAATAAATCGACAGGCGCTTGCAGTTGCGCACTCAATTCAGCCGCATCCTGCTGTTCTGTCACACCCAGCCAGGCGGCATAACCACTGGCTTGGGTCTGTGCCGGCTGTTGCAGTGTGATGACGTCAAACGTCTGATCGCGCAGCCACCGAATTAAATGCCCGGGATGAGCGCGGCAGGCAAACTGCACTTGCCAGCCTGATTGTTGCAAGGCCTTAGCTAAGGTCAGGCAACGCATCAGGTGGCCTGACCCTATCACGGCTGAGGCGTCCACCCGAAACAGTGCTGTCCTGCGCTCTAACATGCTTGCCTTAACAGCAATTGATGCAACAGCTCAGCGCGCTGCCAGTCCTCTGTTGTATCTATATCCTGTACCAGATGCTGTGGCAGCTCATACAAATAAGAACTGGCTGAAAACACGGCTTTGGCATCCAGCCAGCTGTGAGCGCGACCACAATAAAACTGACCGGCGTCGTGAAAAGTTTCTGGCAAATCCTGTGAGCGTTTTGGAATAGAAGCGGGGTCTACCGCCTGAACCCGGCCCAGTTCAGTGCGGTACAAAGCGCGCTGAACAGGAAAACTAAAACGGCAACCGGAGAACACATAATCCAAAGCAGGATCGCTTTGCAGCTGTGTCATGGCTTCTTTTAGCATCTGTGGCTGCAACAAAGGCGCTGTGGCATAAATACAGGCGACAAATTCGGGGTTGAGCTGATGCTGTAACGCCCAGTTGATTGCATGACGCACTACAGCACTGGTGCCTGTATGATCATCAGCCAGTTCTGCCGGGCGGATAAATGGCACTTTAGCGCCAAAACTTTGGGCGACTGACGCAATTTCAGCATCGTCGGTCGAGACCCAAACTTCGTCAAAAGCAGCGGATAACAAGGCCGCTTCAATGGACCAGCCAATCATCGGCTTGCCGTTAAAGTCTTTGATGTTTTTACGCGGTATACGTTTACTGCCGCCACGCGCCGGAATAATGGCCAGTCGCATCTTTTACTCCTGTAATGCCTGCTGCAGTGCAAGGCTGACCTGTTGTTGCTGCTCTGCTGTTAAATCGGCGTACAAAGGCAAACTGATAATTCTGCTGTAAAAGGCTTCGGCCTGAGGGAAATCGCCCCAATGAAAGCCCAGCTTTTGATAATAAGGCTGGGTATGAATAGGGATGTAATGCACATTGACGCCAATACCGGCGCTGCGTAATGCTTCAAATACAGCCAGGCGGCGATTTTCGTCATGCAATTGAATAATATACAGATGCCAGGCGGATTGTCCTGCCGGGCATTCTGCTGGCAAATCCAGTGGTAAGTTTTGCAATAAGTTGCGATAACGGGCCACAGCGTCAAGGCGTTTAGCAACAAAAGCATCCAGCTGTTTCAACTGGCTTAAACCCAAAGCGGCCTGTAAGTCCGTCATGCGGTAATTCAGGCCTAATTCGACCTGCTGATAATACCAGGGGCCGTGGCTGACTTCGGTCATATCGTCCGGGTTACGGGTAATACCGTGGCTGCGCAACAACTGCATACGGGCAGCAAGAGCTACATCTTTGGTCAGTGCTACGCCACCTTCTGCTGTGGTGATGATTTTTACCGGATGAAAACTAAAGACAGTGATATCACTAAACTGACAACTGCCAATTTTTTGTTGCAAATATGAACCACCCACTGAGTGCGAGGCATCTTCAATAATACGGATACCATAAGGCTGGCACAGAGTGGCTATTTGCTGCATAGCGCAGCTATGTCCCGCCAGATGCACAGGAATAAGCACTTTAGGCAAGGTATTGTTGGCTGCGGCCTGTTGTAGTTTTTCAGCCAAAGCTCTGACCGACATCAGGCCTGTGTCAGGCTCTACATCAACAAAATCAACAGTGGCGCCACAATACAAAGCACAGTTGGCAGAGGCGACAAAACTGATGGGGCTGGTCCAGACTCTGTCTCTGGCTTTGACATCCAAAGCCAGACAAGCGATATGCAAAGCCGAAGTGGCACTATTCACAGCTACTGCATAAGGCACATGGCAGTAACTGGCCAGTGCCTGCTCAAAAGCCGGCACAGCAGGGCCCTGAGTCAGAAAATCAGATCGCAGCGTCTCTACTACGGCCTGAATATCTTCTTCGCTTATCGACTGTCTGCCGTAGGGGATCATAACATCGCGTCTCTGTTAAATTGCACCAGCTCTTCAGGGCTTAAAAAGTGAGGATTTTTGTCTGACACATACTCAAACCCCGGTGCGACCAGTTTGCCTTGTTCTTTCAGCGCATTGACGGTGAAGTTATTGCCCCTGTTGGAGAACTGAATGGATGGAGCTATCACATAATGGTCGTCGTATTCGTAGGTGTTATACGACATGTCCCCTGGGCACATCATTTCATGCAGCTTTTCACCAGGACGAATGCCGACTTCTTTGATAGGTAAATCCGGCGCTATGGATTTAGCTAAATCGACAATACGAATGGATGGGATTTTGGGCACAAAAATTTCACCACCCAGCATACGCTCGAAATTTTTCAGCACAAAATCAACGCCTTGCTGCAGGCTGATCCAAAAGCGAGTCATCTCCAGATGAGTGACTGGCATATGGTCTGTACCTTTTTGTTTTAACTGCTCAAAAAACGGCACTACGGATCCCCGTGAGCCGACGACGTTGCCGTATCTCACTACAGAAAAACGGGGTTTGCTGCCGCCTGAAATATTGTTAGCAGCAACAAACAATTTATCCGAGGCCAGCTTGGTAGCTCCGTACAAATTAATGGGGTTGGCGGCTTTATCAGTGGATAACGCTATGACTTTTTCAACGTTATTTTCAATGGCGGCATTAATGACATGCTCTGCGCCATTGATATTGGTTTTAATACATTCCATAGGGTTGTATTCAGCAGCCGGTACTTGCTTCAGCGCTGCGGCATGAATGACATAATCCACACCACGCATGGCACGAATTAAGCGTTCCTGATCCCGCACATCACCAATAAAATACCTCATGCAGGGCGCGTTAAACTTCTGCTGCATTTCGTATTGTTTTAATTCATCTCTGGAATAGATGATAATTTTATTGGGTTTGTACCGCTCCAGCAGAGTTTGGGTGTATTTATGGCCAAAAGAGCCAGTGCCACCTGTAATAAAGATATTTTTGCCGTCAAACATAAGCGCCCCTGATGTGTCATAAAACTGACAGTCATATTGGATCTGTACCCACTGTAACAAACCTTAGCATAATTTATTCCACTATTAAAAAAGCCTTTTTAAATAGGTGCTTAGCTAACAGCGCTCCAGAATAGGGCTCGTTGTCTAAAAAAAGCACAGTTTAAAGCTTGGGTATGTCCGATCTTTTGAGGTAAACTCCAGCCATAGCCACTCCATTCTGGATTAGCCTGAGGTAGCAGTATGAAAATCGGTAACTCATTTGCCAACGAAAACCAGCTGAAATTTAATTCCAATGAATCTGAAAATCTGCTGAAAAAATTAGCCACAGCGCGCCGTATCAATAGTGCCGCTGATGATGCCGCCGGATTACAAATTGCTAACCGCTTAACTCAAAGCGCCAATGCCTCAGCCCAGGGTACACAAAATGTGTACGATGGTATTTCATTAGCTACTGTAGCCGATCAGGGCTTGCAGGGTGTGACAGATAATTTAAATGAAATGGGTCGTTTAGCTGTGCAGGCTGGCAGTGGTATTTTAACTGCGTCAGACCGTCAGGCTCTGCAAAAACAAGCCGATGCTTATGCTGCCAGTATTCAGGACCAGATTAAAAATACAGAATTTGCCGGGATCAAACTCTTTGATCAGGACGGTTCTATTCCTGTAGGCACAGGCAATGGCAGTATAGGTATTAAAACTCAGGATTTGTCCAGCCGTTTAACGGATTCAGGTGCTTTTAGCATCGACTTATCATCCGCTGAAAGTGCGCAAGCTTCACTGAAATCTATTCAGAGTTCTTCGCAAGTGGTGGATAACAACAGAACTGATTTAGGCGCGACCATCAACGCTTTACAGTCTACTGCCCGCAATCTGCAAACTCAGAATGTGAACGAACAAGAAGCCATCAGCCGTATTCAGGATCTGGATTACGCCAAAGCGGTGACAGAACAAGTGGCTGCAGGTATTCGTGAGCAGGCGTCCATTTCTGTAGTAACTCAGGGCCGTGTCTCTGAACAACAAGCCTTAAAACTCTTAGCTTAAATTCTGTTTTCTTCTTCAAAAACGCTATTTTTTTGACACCAGTGTCAAAAAAATAGCGTTTTACCTTGCAACCTCAGACAAGCTTTGTAGAATGATGAAAAAGCAATAAAAGTCTGAGTCTTATGACCACCAAGCTCTATATTCTCGATCAGCAGGAACAACGAAGCTCACGTTTAAGTGCAGTGCTGAGTTTTATCTCCGAAGCCCATCAGTTGGTGCAGTACCACGAACTCGCTCAGTGTTTGCATTCTGAATCTCAGGCAGTGATCTTGTTAGGGGCCTTATCCAGTCAGGATCATGAACAACTGATCCGCCGTTATCCGGCTTGTGCTTTTTTATTGCTCGGTGAAACTCTGAAGCATCATTTGGGCTTAGCCAATGTGGTGGGTTTACTGACTGAACCATTTTCCTATGCTTCTTTTACTCAGTTACTGCGGGATTGTCAGGAATATCAGCGTTTGTTACCAGGCCAGAAAGGTCAGTCTGAGCAACCCCGTTTTGTTGGTATGGTTGGGCAAACTCAGGCCATGCAACAGGTGCGCTTTTTAATTCAGCAAGTGGCCAAAACCGACGCCAATGTATTAATTCTTGGGGATTCAGGCACAGGGAAAGAAGTGGTTGCCCGTAACATTCATGTGTTGTCGAATCGGCATCAGGGGCCTTTTGTGCCATTAAACTGTGGTGCTATACCGGCAGAACTGTTGGAAAGTGAACTCTTTGGTCATGAAAAAGGCGCTTTTACCGGCGCAATATCCACCCGCAAAGGCCGTTTTGAACTGGCGCAGGGCGGTACATTGTTTTTAGATGAAATTGGCGATATGCCATTGCCTATGCAGGTGAAGTTATTGCGGGTGCTGCAAGAGCGTGTCTATGAGCGGGTTGGTGGCAGCCAGCCTATTCGTGCAGATGTACGTATTATTGCCGCCACTCACAGAGCGCTGGAACAAATGATTGAAGAAGGGCGCTTCCGTGAAGACTTGTTTTATCGCCTGAATGTATTTCCTATCGAAACCCCGGCGCTGCGTGACAGAAGCGACGATTTACCTCTACTGGTACAGGAGTTGATCGTCCGTACTGAACAGCAAGGTCATGCCAAAGTAAAATTTACTGAGAGGGCGCTGGAGAGTTTAAAGCTGCACCCATGGCCTGGTAATGTGCGTGAACTGGCGAATCTGGTGGAACGTATGGCCATTATGTATCCGAATCAGGTGGTGGATGTCGCCGAATTGCCGCAGAAATACCGCCACCTCGAAGTGGAGACTTATGTGCCTGTCTATCCGGATGCGCTGCTGGAACGGGATGCGATTAATGAATTATTCCAAAGCAGCGATGATGAAGAGGAGCAGTCGGATGCGCTGAGCTTCCCTGCGTCAGGCAGTATTGAAGTCTTGCCAGAGCAGGGCATGGATTTAAAAGAGTTTTTAGCCGAACTGGAAATTTCTTTAATTACCCAGGCATTGGAGCGACACGAGTATGTGGTGGCAAGGGCTGCTGATATTCTTTGCCTGCGCCGTACTACCCTGGTGGAGAAGATGCGTAAATACAATTTAATGCGGGATGAAAATCAAGCGTAATGGCCTTGTTGTCAAAAAAATGGCTTATTAAGTGATTGATTTTAAATTGATTTAATTGTGGCATGTCTTGTGCATTTGAAACGCTAGTGTCAATTCATTTGCGAAGACGTTATGAGTACAGCCAAAGCTTATGCTTATGTTGCGGGAGAAGTGCAGCCGCAAACCGCTACACCTGCTGCAACCGCCATTCATACGGCCCGTCAGGCCCGTCGTCTGCAGCATTTAGTCAATAACCTGCCCACAGCAGTGATAGTGCTGGATGAAAGGGGTTATGTGGCTGAAGCCAATCCTGTGGCTATATCCATGCTGGGTGAACCTTTGGTCGGTCAGCGCTGGCTGGACGTGATAGCGCGTTCCTTCCGTCCCCGCAGTGATGATGGTATGGAAGTGTCTTTATTAGATGGCCGCAGAGTGAAGCTGGCGATCAGTTCGTTAGAGCCTGAGGCCGGACAACTTATTGTGCTCACTGATCTGACCGAAACACGGCAGTTACAAAGCCGGCTGGCGCATCTGCAGCGTTTATCCACTCTTGGCAAAATGATGGCGTCTCTGGCGCATCAAATTCGTACTCCTTTATCTTCTGCTTTGTTGTATGCGCAGAATCTCACCAGCCCTAAACTGAATCCAAACTCACGTGAGCAGTTTCAGCACAAACTGGTGGCCCGCCTGGTAGATTTAGAGCAGCAGGTTAATGATATGCTTTTGTTCGCCCGCGCAGGGCGTGAACAGCAGGTTGAACCTTTATCTTTACAGCGTTTGCTGAGCGACGTGTTTGCCGGGGTCGAAGCCCTGGTGGAGCAGCAGCAAAGCCAGATCCATATTCAGTTACCACAACCTGACGTACAAATTTTGGGGAATCCACGCAGCTTAGCAGGAGCTATTCAAAATTTACTGCAAAACAGTATGCAGATCATAGGTCAGGGCGCAGTGCTGAAACTCGAAGCACGTCTGGATACTGCTAATCCGCAGTTGGTTATGATTGCGGTCGAAGACAATGGTCCTGGTGTACCAGAGCATCTACAACAACAAATTTTTGAACCCTTTTTTACCACCCGTAGTCAGGGCACGGGCCTTGGTTTAGCTGTGGTGCAAGCTGTTGCGCATTCGCACAATGGCTCTATTCGTTACTGCACTTCAGCTTTGGGGGGCGCCCGTTTTGAATTATTGTTTCCCGTCTATGTGCCTGTCACTGCAGGTCAGGAGTTAAGTTATGCAAACAACTAGTATTTTGGTCGTTGAAGATGATGCCGGCTTACGCGAAGCATTGTGTGACACGCTGAGTCTGGCGAATTATCAGGTGGTGCCAGCCCAAAGTGCTGAGCAGGGCTTGCAGCTGCTAAAAGAGCACAAAATCTCTTTGCTGATCAGTGACGTGCAAATGGGCACTATGTCAGGTTTAGATTTACTCAAAACAGTGAAGCTCAATTACCCATCTTTGCCTGTGTTGATGATGACGGCCTATGCCAACGTCAATGACGCTGTGGTCGCTATTCGTAACGGTGCTGTGGATTATCTGGCAAAACCTTTTTCTCCCGAAGTGCTGATCAATATGGTCAGCCGTTATGCCCTGGGCGCAGAAGTTGCGACTATTGAACCTGTAGTGCATTCCGAGCAGGGCAAACAACTGGTGAAACTGGCGGCGAAAGTGGCCCGTTCTGATGCCAATGTGTTGGTGCTGGGGCCCAGTGGTTCAGGCAAAGAAGTGTTGGCCCGTTATATTCACCAGCAAAGTGGCCGGACTGAAGGGCCTTTTGTTGCTATTAATTGTGCGGCTATTCCGGAAAATATGCTGGAAGCCACTTTGTTTGGTTATGAAAAAGGTGCTTTTACCGGTGCTATTCAGGCGTGCCCCGGCAAGTTCGAACAAGCTCAGCAGGGCACTATTTTACTGGATGAGATCAGTGAAATGGATTTAAACCTGCAGGCGAAGTTACTGCGGGTATTGCAGGAGCGGGAGGTCGAGCGTTTAGGCGCACGCAAAACGATCAAACTGGATGTACGGGTGATTGCCACCAGCAACAGAGATTTAAAACAAGCTGTGGCTGAAGGTAAGTTCCGCGAAGATTTATACTATCGTCTGAATGTGTTTCCGTTAACCTGGACTGCGTTGGCCGAACGTCCGGCTGACATAGTACCACTGGCGATGCATCTGCTGGAGCGGCATTGTCGCAGCACCGGCATGCCACAACCATTGTTAAGTTATGCCGCCCAGCACAAACTGATGCAGCATTACTGGCCTGGTAATGTGCGGGAATTGGATAACATAGTGCAGCGCGCTCTGATCATTTGTGATGGAGATCAGATTAATGCGGCTGATATTTTGCTTGAGTCTGCGCCTGCTATGCTGGACAGCCAGCCTGATCTGCCTGTGACTCAGGGCGCTGAAGCAGATGTCAGCCTGTTTAAATCTGAAATCTATGAGCAGGAACACCGTATTATTCTGGAAACCATGCGTGCCTGTGCCAACAGTCGCAAAGAAGTGGCTGAACGCCTTGGTATCAGCGCCAGAACTTTAAGATACAAACTGGCCAGGATGCGTGAGTCCGGCATTCAGTTACCTGCATAAAACCCTGGGTCAGAGCTTCGGCTCTGACCTTCTGTTTACTGTTTTCAAATCAGTATTCCAGCCCCTGCCTAACCTTCCTTGCTTGATTTTAAGTGACTGTTTTAAATGTAAATTATGAATTTAAAACCTGGGTTAGACAATAATAGGGTCAGAGCCAAGGCTCTGACCCTACATACTGGCACGATCCCTGCTTTACCTATCTTAATCGTAGTAATAGCAATATTTTGACAGGTCACAGCAGATGAACATTCAAGGTCAAGGTCACAGTCTTTATCAGGAACTTCAATCCCTCGCTTCGCAAGCCCGGAGTGTGCCTTCTGAATTGGCCATTCCGGCTATCCCTGAGCAAAATTCCAGTCAATCTGATTTCTCCGCCATGCTCAAAGGCGCTTTGGACAAGGTCAATGGGTTGCAGGGGGAAAGTCGTGAGCTCAGCACTGCTGTTGAAATGGGCGACCCTAAAGTGTCCTTAGCCCAGGCCATGCTGGCAGGGCAAAAGGCTTCTTTAGCTTTTGAAGCCACAGTGCAGGTGCGAACCAAGCTGGTGGAAGCCTATAAAGAAATTATGTCGATGCCGGTCTAAGGCGGGGGAATAACAAGTGGCAGAGAGTACCTCAACTGAGCTGGCAACCTTGTCAGACGATTTTGGCGGCAATACCCCGGTACAGCAGGAGCAGAAGTCTGGCTTCCTGGGTTCTATGGGCGGTGGTATGGATATGGTGCGGCAAATCAGTCTGATTATCGCCTTGACTATTTGTATAGCACTGGCTGTATTAATTATTCTGTGGGCGCGTGAACCAGATATGCGGCCTTTAGGCACCTTCGAAACCAAAGAGTTGATTGAAACTCTGGACTATCTGGACAGCCAGAAAATCGACTACAAGCTCGAAGGTCAGGTGGTGATGGTGTCCGGCAAAGAGTACCAGGACATCAAACTGCAACTGGCCCGTGCTGGTTTGCAACAAGAACAAACCACAGGCGATGAAATACTGATGCAGGACAGCGGTTTTGGTGTCAGTCAGCGTCTGGAGATGGAAAGATTAAAACACAGCCGTGAGCAACAACTTGCCCGCACTATTGAACAATTTCAGAATATTGCGTCAGCGCGGGTGCTGCTGGCCATTCCTAAAGAAAATATCTTTGCCCGTCGCGAAAAACAGCCTTCAGCCACAGTGATGGTGACAGTCAAAGGTGGAAAAAGTTTAAAAGAAGGTGAAGTCGATTCCATCGTCGATTTAGTGGCATCTGCGGTGCAAGGGCTTGAACCCAGCCGTGTGACTGTCACGGATCAAAATGGCCGTTTGCTCAATAGTGGTTCTCAGGATGCTTCTTCAGCCCGTAGTCGTAAAGAATACGAAATGGAACGAGCCCGTGAAGAAGAATATCGTCAGAAAATTGACTCCATTTTGATTCCTGTGCTGGGAGTAGATAACTACACAGCTCAGGTCGATTTATTGATGGATTTTACTGCGGTAGAACAAACGCAAAAACGTTTTAACCCGGACTTGCCTGCGGTGCGCAGCGAAATGAGCATTGAAGAAAACAGCATCGGTGGTGGTTTAGGCGGGATCCCTGGTGCTTTAACCAATCAGCCACCACTCAACAGTGCTATCCCTGAACAGGCAGGAGCGGACGCCGCCAAACCTGTGGTGCCTGGTCGCAATACCAAAGAAATGACCCGTAACTACGAACTGGATACCACCATCAGTCATTCGACTCAGCAATCTGGTTTGATCCGCCGTATCAGCGTCTCTGTGGCTGTGGATTATCTGCCGGGAAGCACAGCTGCAGATGGCACTGTGACTGAACCTCAGATCCGTTCTCAGGCCGAACTTGCCAATATCCGGCGTTTATTGCAAGGCGGCATTGGTTTTGATGTGCAACGGGGCGATACTATAGAAGTAGTATCAGTGCCTTTTGCCCGCAGTGTATTGCCTGAAGCTGTTGAGCCACCTATTTATGAGCAGGAATGGTTTGCCCGTATGCTGAAACTGGTGATGGGTACGCTGATCATCATAGTGCTGATTGTGGCTGTGGTTCGTCCTATGCTGAAGAAACTGATTTACCCTGAAGATACGCAGGAAGCTTATGATGAATCTTCATTAAGCAGTGGTCTGGATCTGGGTGATGATACACTGGATATGTTAACCCGCGAGTTTGATTCCAAGTCTGTTGGTTTTGCTGCAGATGGCACTTTGATGCTGCCAGACTTGCATGGTGACGAAGATCTGTTAAAAGCGGTTCGTGCCCTGGTGGCAAATGAGCCTGAATTGTCCTCACTGGTCGTTAAAAATTGGTTAGCCGAAGATGAGTAATGTTGAAAACATCAAGCCGAGCTTTGACGTAGGCAAATTGGATGGCGTAGAAAAAGCCGCCATCCTGCTGCTGAGTTTGTCAGAAGAGGACGCTGCACAGATTTTAAAACACCTGGAGCCAAAACAAGTGCAAAAGGTGGGTATGGCGATGGCGCAGATTGATGATCTGAACCAGGCCAAGATTTCTGCTGTGCATAAGCTCTTTATCGAACAAATTCAGAACTTCAGTACCATAGGTTTCCAGAGCGAAGACTTTATCCGCCGCGCCTTAACTGCTGCTTTGGGTGAAGAAAAAGCCTCGAACCTGATCGACCAGATTATTTTAGGTGGTGGTGCCAAAGGTCTGGATTCACTGAAATGGATGGATTCAAAACAGGTGGCGAATATCATCCGCAACGAACACCCGCAGATCCAGACTATAGTTCTGTCGTATTTAGAACCTGAGCAGTCGGCCGAAATTTTATCGCAGTTCCCGGAAAAAGTGCGTTTAGACTTAACCATGCGTATCGCCAATCTGGAAGAAGTACAACCTGCAGCGTTACAGGAATTAAACGAAATTATGGAGAAACAGTTTGCTGGTCAGGCTGGTGCTCAGGCGGCGAAAATGGGCGGCTTAAAAGCTGCTGCCGATATCATGAACTACCTCGATACTAATGTTGAAGGCCAGTTGATGGACGCTATTCGTGAACATGACGAAGAAATGGCGCAGCAAATTCAGGATCTGATGTTTGTGTTTGAAAACTTATTGGATGTGGACGACAGAGCTATTCAGACCATTCTGCGGGAAGTGCAGCAGGATGCTCTGTTAAAAGCGCTGAAAGGCGCAGATGCGGATTTAAAAGAGAAGATCCTGAAAAATATGTCCAAACGTGCAGCTGAACTGCTGAACGACGATCTCGAAGCCATGGGACCTGTCCGTGTCAGCGAAGTGGAAGCAGCGCAAAAAGATATCTTGTCGGTGGCCCGTCGTCTGGCCGATGCCGGTGAAATTATGCTGGGTGGCGGTGGTGGTGAAGACTTCCTGTAACAGGATAGCGGAGTAAAGCAGTATGGCTATGGATCCTTTTCGAACCAAACAACCTTTTGCGCCAACGGATGAGTTACTGGAGTTACTCAAACGTTGGCCAAGCCCAGAGCTGGATGCAGACAAAAAAGCACAGTCCGGCAAAACCAATGCGCTGAATAAAACCCTACCGCCGCAGAAGACAGTGGCCAGGGTGGAGCAAGAAGCCGAACTGGAAATAAAACCTTTGACGGCGGACGATATTGAACAAATTCGTCAGGCTGCTTTTGATGAAGGTTTTGCCCAGGGCAAAGAAGAAGGTTTCTCCAAAGGCTATGAAGAAGGCCGTGAACAAGGCACAGCCGATGGTTTAGCTCATGGTCAGGCCGAAGGTAAAAAGCTGGGTTTAGAACAAGCCACTGATGAAATAGAGCAGAAAAAACAGGAACTGGCTAAATTACTGGATCAGCTGCAGCAACCTCTGTTGCAAGTCGATCAACAAGTAGAACAGCAACTGCTGCAGCTTTGTCTGGCCATGGCTGAGGCCGTGATTGCTGTTGAATGCAAAACCAATCCACAGGTGATATTAAAAACTTTGTCTGACGCGACTGCAGTGTTACCACTGCAAACCGAGCATATTTTGATCAAACTTCACCCTGACGATATCACTGTCATTGAACAGTACTTTAGCGCAGAACAAATGGCTGAACGTCACTGGCAACTGCGCTCCGATCCCGCTGTTGAGCGTGGAGGCTGTTTACTGGAAACCCCACTTTCTTCCATGGACAGAAGTATTAAACACAGATTGCAAAGCAGTCTGGAGCATTTCTTGCATTCTCCTGAGTAATCTCAAGTTCTGCCTTAGTGCGGGCTTTGTTTAAGGAGTTTTATGTCATCGTCACAATTAGCCGCCAATTTACAGCAGCAGCTGCAGCATATTCAGAAAAGCAGACCTAATCTGGCCGGACGTTTGGTCCGGGTCGTAGGTTTGACGCTGGAAGCTACAGGTTGCACTGCGGCTATAGGCCAGACCTGTCATGTTGAAACGGCATCGGGTCAGCTGTTCGCTGAAGTGGTGGGTTTTGCCAACGATCGTATTTTTTTAATGCCCAAAGATGATGTGTCTGGGGTGGTGCCGGGAGCCAAGGTCACGCCTTTATCGGACTTTAAAGGTGTACCTTTGACGATGGCGCTGCTGGGGCGTGTTATTGACGGTGCAGGTAAACCACTGGATGGCAAGGGGCCTATTTTAAGTCAGGAATTTGGCGGCACAAAAAAACCTCCTATAAATCCATTACAACGTCAGCCCATTCATGCGCCGCTGGATGTGGGCGTGCGGGCTATCAACAGCATTATTACCGTAGGTAAAGGCCAGCGGATGGGCTTGTTTGCAGGTTCTGGTGTAGGTAAGTCTGTGCTCTTGGGCATGATGACCCGCGGTACTGCCGCTGATGTGATAGTGGTTGGCCTGGTGGGGGAGCGGGGTCGTGAGGTTAAAGAGTTTATTGACGAGATTCTGGGAGAAGAAGGCCGTAAACGTTCAGTGGTCGTGGCTGCTCCCGCTGATGTCTCTCCTTTGATGCGTTTAAAAGGCTGCGAAACGGCAGTTCAGGTGGCTGAGTATTTCCGCGAGCAAGGTCTGGATGTACTACTGCTGCTCGACTCCATTACCCGTTATGCTCAGGCGCAGCGGGAAATTGCCTTGGCTGTGGGGGAGCCACCTGCCACTAAAGGTTATCCGCCTTCTGTTTTCGCCAAATTACCGGCACTGGTTGAACGGGCTGGTAATGGTGCTGCAGGTCAGGGCTCTATTACGGCTTTTTACACCGTGTTGTCTGAGGGGGATGATCTACAGGATCCTATTGCAGATGCGTCCCGCGCTATTCTGGACGGCCACATAGTGTTATCACGCCAGTTGGCCGACAGCGGTCATTTTCCGGCCATAGATATAGAAAAATCCATCAGCCGGGTAATGCCTGCTGTGACCAGTATGGAGCATCAAAAACTGGCCCGTGCTGTCAAGCAGCTGTACGCCTCCTATCAGCAAAGTAAAGATTTAATTTCTATTGGTGCTTATGTCAAAGGCGCCGATCCACAACTGGATGCCGCCGTGACGCTGATGCCAAAAATCCGTGGTTTTTTACAGCAGGAAATGAAAGAGGTTGTGCCTTATGACGAAAGTCTGACGCAACTGGATAAACTTTTACCAGCACATTTAGGGCGATAAGAGATGGCATTGGCGCAACTTCAGCTGTTGGTGAAAGTCCAGCAGGAAAAAGAAGACAAGTTGCAGGCGCAGTACAGGGCTGCGCTGCAGAACTATCAGTCGATGCAGCAGAAATATCAGGGTCTGGCTGATTATCGGATTGAATACGTGCAGCAAACTCAGAGCCGTGGCCAGGAGGGCATGGCAAGCCGCCAGTTTAATCAGTATTTAAATTTTATTGGCAAGCTGGATGCGGCTTTAACAGCACAGCAACAGTATGTGCAACAGGCCAAAGCCAATGCCGATCAGCGTTTACAGCAACTGCTGGCGATGCAGAAAAAACGTAAGGCAATGGAAATACTGATTGAACGTGAGTTGGCGGAAATACAACGCAAAGCCGACAAGCAGGAACAAAAAATGCTGGATGAAATTGCGACTCAGCAGTTTTTCCGCAGAGTCAGTTAAGTTTGGCGCGTATTTTGTATGTCTTTCTTATCATGACGTGTGTAAACAGATTTTGTCTGCTCAATACAGGCAAAGAGAACAACAGCAGCAAGTGAGTCACTTGCATCTGGACCGGGGTGACCTATGACTGAATTCTTATCCATGACCATGCTGAGCACTGAGCCTGTCTCTGTCGCAAAGCCGCAGGCTGCGCAGTCCAATGATGCCGGAACTGAACCGGATCAAAGTTTTGCTGCAACTCTGGCTGCAGAGGTCAATGGAAAAACTCCGGAAAAGTCTGGAAAAACCTCCAGCAAAACGCGGCAGAATACTGCCTCTGAAGTGCAAGAGAATAAAGAGACACTGTCGGAGCAGAACACTACAGCTGCAGATCTGAAAGATAACAAGCCTGTCAGCGGCAAAGAGTCTGCACAAGGCGATAAGGAAGAACTTGTGTCTGAAGCCTCTGACAAGATCAAGGTTCAGAGTGAAGCCGTTGAGGCTGAACATTCTCATTGGTTAAACTTGCTGGATAAAGCAAAAAGTCTGCAGGCGCGCCTGAATAAAGCAGAAGCTGGAGAAGCTAAAGCTGGCTCTTTGGCAGAGGACTCCGGCTTACAAGGGACTAAGGCAAAACAACAACACGAAAAAGCCACAGCGGCAGAGCTGTCCGATGCTGAAGCTGCCGTATTATCCAAAGTGAAGGCCGCACAGCAAAAAGATGGGGCTGTAGTGCTTGATAAAAAGCTGGTGTCAGAACAAAACTCAGAACAGCACTTAACGTCCGAAGAACTGAACGCCTTAAAACTTATAACTCAATCTGATAAAACAACGGCAAAAAACCAGACTGCAGATCATGGCTTAACAAAGCTGAGCACAGCACAAAATACGGAGACTGAAAGCACAGACAAGCCGGATGCGAAGCTGGCCGTGCAAAAAGACACTGGTCCGGATCAAAACAAAATCATGGCTCATATTGAAAGACCACTAAAAGTGCGGACTGAAGCCATTCAGGCCAGGGATAGCGAACAACAACCCGCGGCTGATGCTGAAATCGGGGTGACAGTCACTACGGTGAGCAAAACACCGCTTCAATCGGAGCAGGCCGCTGCCATGCTTAAAGGCACCACCGTTGCGACAGTCAGCAGCGAGCAGACTGTTGGCAGCAATGACGACACGGACAACGAAATGTTGACTGCACATGCTGCAGCCACAGATGCTAAACCCTCAGTGCAGGCGCAAAGTGCAGCTGCGTTACTAGCGCCACAGCCCCAGCAGAACAAAAGCTCTGCTGCAGAAGCTAAAGTCACTACTGAAGAGTTACTAAAACAACTTCAGACAGCTGCTGTTGCAACACATACAGAGCAGGGCACTTCCTCGTCTTCTGGTGAATCTTCGCAGCAGGGGTCAACTGAAACGTTGTTGACAGTTATTGAGCCGCAAAAAAACACGAATGCCCCAGGAACAGAGGCAAACTCTTTTGGTAGCCAGTTGAAGTCTAATCTGGAGAAAATCAGCTCAGGTCTCTCAGTATCGGGTCGTGAATTAGTGTCTGAGGCCAGCCAGAAACAAGCAGACCAGCTGGGACAAAAGCTGAATCTGCTCCAACCTGAAGCTTCTAACCAGTTAAAAGAAAAAATGCTGATGATGGTCAAAGATAAAGTGCACACCGCTGAAATTCGTCTCGACCCATCCGAATTAGGCTCGATGCAGATCAAAATCAGTTTGCAGCAGGATCAGATGTCAGTGCAGTTTATGGTTCAGCAAGGTAATGCCAAAGAACTGATGGAACAACAAATGCCAAAACTAAAAGAATTATTACAACAGCAAGGTATTGAATTAAGCCAGGGCTCGGTGCAACAGCAAAACCAATCTTCTGCTGGTCAGGAAGGTGGGCGCCGTACGGCTGGAGGGACAGGCTCAGGTGTTGGACAAGGCTCGTCTGAAGAGCTGATAGATCCTGCTCTTTTACCACCAAAGGCCTCTGATCGGGTGGTGGATTATTACGCATAAATCGCATTGAGTCGGCCAGTGCAGAGCTGAGTATTCACAGATGCAGCGCTTTGCAGGACAGAAAAGCGGCAGATGCACAGTTAGTGATTGCCTTTGATGAAAGCCAAGGTCAATAATACGGCTTCATCACAGCGAATAAGGAATAAAAATGGCGGCGGGTAAAGACTTAGAAATTGGTGACGGCAAAGCAAAAAAGAAAAAGCTGATCATCATTATTGGCGCAGCTGTGTTGCTGGCTATTGTCGCTGTAGTTGCAGTATTGATGATGTCAGGTGGTTCGTCTGAACCTGCTCCTGCAGAAAGCGGTACAGCTGAAGTTGCGGTAGCTACGGATCCAAATGCCGCAGCAGACAAAGGCTCAGCTTTATATGTCAGTATGCCACGGCCTTTTATTTTTAATGTGCCGGGTGCAACTAAAGATCGTCTGGTACAAATTAAGGTGCAGTTGTTAGTGCGCGGCAGTAACAATGAAGAAACAGCCAAAGTGCATATCCCTTTGATTGAAAGTACCTTGTTACGCACCTTCAGTACCAGTAACGCCGAAGAGTTGATTACGGTTGAAGGCAAAGAGAATTTAAAGAAAAAGGCACTGAAAGAAGTGCAGGAAGCCTTAGTTGGCGTGGCCGGCAGTGAAGTAGTGGAAGAAGTACTATTCACTGGCTTTGTGATGCAATAAGAGAGCAACAGCTTGACTGATTTATTGTCCCAGGACGAAATTGACGCGCTACTGCATGGTGTCGATGACGTTGAAGAAGAAGAGGTCGAGGAAAGTGGCGACGGTCGTGGACGATCTGCGACTGAATACGACTTTTCCTCCCAGGACCGTATCGTGCGTGGTCGTATGCCTACGCTCGAAATGGTCAACGAACGTTTTGCCCGTCATATGCGCATCAGCCTGTTTAATATGATGCGCCGCACCGCCGAAGTGTCGATTAACGGTGTTCAGATGATTAAATTTGGCGAATACGTGCACACCCTCTTTGTTCCAACCAGTTTGAATATGGTGCGGTTCCGTCCGTTAAAAGGTACAGGCCTTATTACGATGGAAGCCCGTCTGGTGTTTATTCTGGTGGATAACTTCTTTGGGGGCGATGGTCGTTACCACGCCAAAATCGAAGGTCGTGAATTTACCCCAACCGAACGTCGTATCATCCAGATGCTGCTGAAGCTGATCTTTGAAGATTACAAAGAAGCCTGGGCTCCTGTGATGGACGTGTCCTTTGAATACCTGGATTCTGAAGTGAACCCGGCCATGGCCAACATCGTCAGCCCAACTGAAGTGGTGGTCATCAGCTCTTTCCATATCGAACTCGATGGGGGCGGCGGGGACTTCCATGTCGCATTACCTTATTCGATGCTGGAACCTATCCGCGAATTGCTTGATGCCGGTGTGCAAAGTGATAAAGAAGACACCGACTTACGCTGGAGTAAAGCCCTGCGCGACGAGATTATGGATGTAAAAGTGGATCTGACCACCAAAATGCTGGATGTGGAGATCACGCTGGAACAACTGATGAATCTGCAGGCCGGTGATATTATTCCGGTCGAAATGCCGGATCACATTACTGTATTGATTGAAGACTTACCGACCTACAGAGCCAAAATGGGACGCTCCCGCGACAATGTTGCGTTAAAAATTATTGAAAAAATTAAACGACCTGAATCCGTGAAATCAGAGATGCATGTGTTCACCAAAGGCGGCCGTCGCCTGGACAGCGATGCAGATATCAGTGAACTGGAAGCGGATTTAAACTTATCTGAACGTGTGGAGAGATAATAATGGCCAATGAACAAGATACCATGGACGAATGGGCAGCAGCTCTGGCTGAAGCGGAAGGCAACAGCGGCGCTTCTGCTGTTGAACTGGATGAACTCAAAGAAGAACCAGCTCAACTGACTGTGGATGAAAAACGTAAACTTGATACGATTTTAGATATTCCGGTCACCATTTCGATGGAAGTAGGCCGTGCCAAAATCAGTATCCGTAATTTACTGCAATTAAATCAGGGCTCTGTGGTTGAATTGGAGCGTCTGGCGGGTGAGCCGCTGGATGTGCTGGTCAACGGCACTTTAATCGCCCACGGTGAGGTGGTCGTAGTCAACGATAAATTTGGTATTCGTCTGACTGACGTTATTAGCCAGATTGAACGTATTAAGAAGCTGCGCTGATGCGATTGTTGTTGCCTCTGACTTTACTCGTTTCGCTTCAGGCTATGGCAGATACTACTGTCGCAGCTGCACCAACAGCACAAGGCAATGGCATGAACGCCATGACCATTATGAATGTGTTTGGCTCGTTGATCATTGTATTGGGATTATTGTTTGGTTTGGCCTGGTTGTATAAAAAACTGGCGATCAAACTGCCGGGGTCCAGTCATATAAAAATCATCAGTTCGGTGATGCTGGGGCCTCGTGAACGTATTCTGGTGATTGAAGTGCAGGGCAAACAAAGAGTGCTGGGCGTGACATCCAATCAGATCACTATGTTATTTGAATTAGACGAACCTCTGGCTGATGATCCGGCAGCTCCTGACTGGCGCACTCAGTTGCAGGCCTTACTGCAAAAACAAAAGTCGAAATCTTAATATGTGGCTATTACTTGCGCTTGTTTTATTAGTCGTATCCCCTGAGCTGTTGGCACAGCAGGGCGGTTCTTTGTCCGCTTTATCTGTTACTACCAACCCGGACGGTTCGCAGGACTACAGTGTGACGCTGCAAGTGCTGGCGGTGATGACAGCACTGAGTTTTATTCCGGCTATGGTCATTATGATGACCTGCTTTACCCGTATTATTGTGGTGTTAGCTATTTTACGTCAGGCCATAGGCTTGCAGTCGTCTCCTTCGAATCAGGTGCTGATTGGTATCACTATTTTTATGACCTTTTTTATTATGGCGCCTGTATTTGATGAGGTGAATCAAAAAGCCCTGCAGCCTTACCTGGCTGAGCAGATCACCTCGATTCAGGCCTTTGATGAAGCGATAAAGCCGATGAAAGCCTTTATGCTGCATCAAACGAGGATGAAAGATTTAGAAACTTTTGCTGAAATAGCGGGTACGCCCAAGGTGGACAATGTTGCTGATTTACCTATTACTGTGGTGATCCCGGCTTTTGTCACCAGTGAGCTGAAAACCGCCTTTCAGATTGGTTTTATGATATTTATTCCCTTTTTGATCATCGATTTAGTGGTCGCCAGTATTCTGATGGCCATGGGTATGATGATGCTGTCTCCTATGATTATTGCCTTGCCCTTTAAACTGATGATGTTTGTGCTGGTGGATGGTTGGTTACTGGTGATGGGCACTTTGGCCACCAGCTACGGAGTGGGAACATGAGTCCTGAGGTTTTTGTTGATATTTTAAGTGACGCACTCTGGCTGGTGATCTTAATTGTCTCCATGGCCATTATTCCGTCGCTTATTGTTGGCCTGATTGTGTCTATCTTTCAGGCTGCAACCTCTATCAACGAACAAACCTTAAGTTTTTTACCCCGTTTAATTGTCACTTTGCTGGCACTGATGTTTGGTGGCCATTGGTTAACCCAAACCATCATGGACTACACCGAGAAGCTCTATCTGAGCATTCCAACGGTTGTCAGCTGATGGAATTCCCACTGCAGCAATTACTTCAGGTTATTGCTGACTTTATGCTGCCTTTTACCCGCGTCTCCGCCATGATGTTTATTATGGTGGCTTTTGGCGCCAAAAATATTCCAACCCGGGTTAAAGCCGCCTTTTGTGCTGCATTTATTGTGATGATTATGCCCGTGGTGCCACCTGTGAAAGATGTCAATCTGATGTCGCTGAATCTGGTGGTGCAAGTGATCCAACAAATTGTTATTGGTTTGGCGATAGGTTTTATCTCGCAAATTTTTGTGCAGGCTTTTGTCACCGCAGGTCAAATTCTGGCGACTCAGACAGGTTTAGGTTTTGCCGCTATGGCTGATCCGGCCAACGGTGTGTCTGTGCCGGCTATAGGGCAGTTTTACCTGATTTTAGCCACCTTGCTGTTTCTGGTGTACGACGGCCATCTGATTATGTTTCAGATGGTGGTGTTCAGTTTTGAATCTTTGCCTATTAACGGTCAGTGGATGGATGTGAATAAATACTGGCAGGTGGCTGAATTTGGAGGCTGGATAATTGCGACAGCGCTCGCTATTACGCTGGCGCCTGTGACTGCTATGCTGGTAGTGAACATTGCCTTTGGTGTTTTAACCCGTACTGCACCGCAGTTAAACATATTCTCTATAGGTATGCCGATCAGTATGTTGGCCGGGTTACTTATTATGTGGCTGACGATGGACACTTTCCTGTTTCATTTTAATCTGAACTGGCAGCATGGTATTGAATACACCTGCAAGTTAATAGGCTGTTAGGAGTAGCTGATGGCAAGCTCAGGCCAGGAAAAAACCGAAGAACCCACCAGTAAAAAGCTCGAAGACACCCGAAAAAAAGGTCAGGTGGCGCGTTCGCGCGATTTGGCGACTTTTGCTGTGTTGGTGGGCAGCAGCGCGGGCATTCTTATTTTCGGCAAAGAGATCGCAGGTTCTGTGCTGGAAGTTTGTCGTCGTTTGTTGTCGCTGGATGAAAAAGATATTTTTAATCCCTATTCGATGTTCTCTGTCTGGGAGGATGCCTTATTTGAATTATTCCCCGGCTTACTGAAGTTTTTCCTGCTGATTCTGGTCGCTGCTTATGTCGGTAGTGTATTAATAGGCGGATATAACTTCACCTGGCAGGCTGTAGGTTTTAAGTGGAGTAAATTGAGTCCGCTGGCTGGTATCAAACGTATGTTTGGTTTGCAGGCTATGGTGGAACTGATTAAAAGTATTGCCAAAGTACTGGTGATAGGGGGGCTCACTTTTGCGCTCCTGTCCACCTTCTTTGATGACATTATGGCCTTGTCGCTGATGACGAATCCGGAGGATATTTTTGCGTCAGCCGAAATTCTGGCCTGGACCTTTTTTGGTATTTGTTTCAGCGTTATTGTCATAGCCGCTATAGATGCGCCTTATCAGATGTGGAAGCATCACAAAGAATTAAAAATGACTTTGCAGGAAGTGAAAGATGAATACAAAAACTCTGAGGGTGATCCCAGGGTAAAAGGCCGTATTCGTAGCTTACAGTATCAGGCTGCCCGCCGTCGTATGATAGCTGCAGTGCCTACAGCAGATGTGGTTGTCACCAACCCGACTCACTTTGCTGTGGCGCTGAAATACGATCAGGCGAAATTCAGAGCACCAGTGGTGGTGGCTAAAGGAGCGGATGAAGTTGCACTTTATATCCGGCGTTTAGCTGAAGAAAATAAGGTGCCGGTGCTGGAGTCCCCGGCTTTAGCCCGTTCTATTTTTTATACCACTGAGCTGGATCATCCTATCCCGGAACAGTTATTTGCGGCTGTTGCTCAGGTTCTGGCTTATGTGTATCAATTGAATATGTACAAAAAAGGCAAAGGAAAACGCCCGAAAAATCTGGCAAAAGAGCTGCCTATTCCTGAAGATTTCCGCCATTAAAATGGGGTCAGATCACATTATTAAATGCTAATGTGATCTGCCACCATTTTTATGGAACGGTTTTTGTATAACAGCCTGCAGCGTCAGTAATTTGTCAGGCCCGTTATGTCGATGACTCAAATGTTTTCCCGCGTGAATCCCGAAGTTTGGTCTTATGCCAAAGGTGTTGGCACTCCGTTAATGATCCTGGCAGCTCTTGCCATGGTGGTATTACCTTTACCCCCTTTGATGCTGGATATTTTGTTTACCTTCAATATCACGCTTGGACTGGTGGTATTGCTGATCACTATCTACACCAGAAAACCTCTTGATTTTGCTATTTTCCCCAGCGTGATTCTGGTGGCCACTATTTTGCGTTTAACCCTGAACATCGCCAGTACCAGGGTGATTTTACTGGAAGGCCATAATGGTCCTGATGCGGCAGGTAAAGTGGTGGAGGCCTTTGGTGAGGTAGTGATAGGCGGTAACTACGCTGTAGGTTTAGTGGTCTTTATCATCCTTGTAATTATCAATATGATGGTTGTCACCTCAGGTGCTGCCCGTATTTCTGAAGTGACGGCACGTTTTACCCTGGACGCTATGCCGGGTAAACAAATGGCAATCGATGCTGATTTAAATGCCGGTTTTATTGATGCCGAAGAAGCCCGTCGTCGCCGCGAAGAAATTGGTGAAGAAGCCGATTTCTATGGTTCGATGGACGGTGCGAACAAATTCGTCAAAGGCGACGCCATGGCCGGTATCGTCATTATGGTGATCAATATCATCGGTGGTTTGGTCATTGGTGTATTGCAGCATGATTTGCCTTTTATGGAAGCGGTAGAAATTTATACCTTACTGACCATAGGTGATGGTCTGGTGGCTCAGATCCCAGGCCTGCTGTTGTCTGTAGGTACCGCCATTATTGTCACCCGACAAAACAAAGAAGGTGATTTTGGCACCCAGATGGCCGGTCAGTTCAGTAACGTGAAAGTACTGGTTATAGCTACAGCTATTCTGGTCATTATGGGCATAGTGCCGGGCATGCCTCATATCGCCTTCTTAAGTCTGGCCGCCATAGTAGGTGGTGCGGCTTATTATTTGTACCGGGTAGAAAATCCAACAGCTGAAAAAGCTGCTGCTATTAAAAAGGCCGAACTGACTACTCCTGTTGAAATGGCCCCTGTCAAAGAGATTGGTTGGGACGATGTACAGCCAGTCGATACTATAGGTCTGGAAGTCGGCTATCGCCTGATCCCTCTGGTCGACAAAGCTCAGGGCGGTGAACTACTGACCCGCATTAAAGGTGTGCGTAAAAAATTATCTCAGGAGCTGGGGTTTCTTATTCCGGCAGTGCACATTCGTGACAATCTGGATTTAGAGCCGAACACGTACCGTGTCACTATGATGGGCGTGACGACCGGGGAGTCAGAACTTCGGCACGATAACGAGCTGGCGATTAACCCAGGTCAGGTGTTTGGCACAGTCAAAGGCATAGCCACTAAAGATCCGGCTTTTGGCTTAGAGGCGGTGTGGATAGCAAAGAGCCAGCGTGAACATGCCCAGACTTTAGGCTACACAGTAGTAGACGCTGCTACTGTGGTTGCCACTCATTTAAGTCAGATTTTAACCAGCAATGCGGCACAGCTGCTTGGGCATGAAGAAGTGCAGAACTTGCTGGACATGCTGGCAAAATCTTCCCCTAAACTGGTGGATGCGTTAGTGCCTGATACTCTGCCTCTGACTGTGGTGGTGAAAGTACTGCAAAACCTGCTGCATGAAGGGGTTCCTATCCGCGATATGCGTACCATAGTGCAAACCCTGGTCGACTATGGCTCGAAGAGTCAGGATGTCGACGTATTGACTGCCTCTTGCCGTGTGGCGTTAAAACGCCTGATTATTCAGGAAGTGGTGGGCAGTGCTCCGGAAGTACCAGTCATTACTTTTGCGCCTGACTTAGAACAAATGTTACACCAGTCGATGCAGTCGGCAGGCAATGACGGCGCAGGTATAGAACCTGGCTTAGCTGAGCGTATCCAGCAGTCTCTCGCCAGTGCCAGTCAGAACCAGGAATTAGCCGGTGAACCTGCTGTTTTATTGACATCCGGTATTCTGCGATCAGTTATGGCACGATTCGTGAAATATAGTATTCCAGGATTACGGGTTTTGTCCTACCAAGAGATCCCTGACAACAAACAAATCCGTATTGTCAGTGTGGTAGGCCAGTCGAATTAGGAGTTAAGCTATGAAAATCAAACGCTTTGTTGCCAAAGATATGCGTACCGCTCTGACTGAAGTCAAAGAGTTTTTAGGCCCTGATGCCATTATTCTGTCGAATAAAAAAGTGGCGGGTGGCGTTGAAATTGTAGCTGCGATAGACCCGGAAGCCGCACCAGCTCTGGCTCGGACTGAAACTGCTTCCCCGGCTCAACCTGCAGTACAGCCAGCAGTCGGCAGTCGTTTGAATATCAAAGTCGATGATGAACCAGAGCAAGCACCGGCTGATTCTCTGCAAGCCTTGTTAGCCCGTCAGATCAGTAAACAACCCGCAGCTGCTCAGGCTGTCTCTGCCAATAAAATGGCGGCGGCAAAAACGGCTGCAGCAACCAATGCTTTATTTTCGGTTGCAAATTCAACACCTTCGGATAATGAACGTCAATCTTCCGGCACTGCCGCTGTTAATTTGAGCGAACTGACCCGTTATCAGGAGCAGCAGGCTAAGCTGATGCAAAAACAGTTTGATGCAATGCGCAGCGAAATGTCATCGATGAAACAACTGTTGCAACACCAGGTCTCAGGTTTAATGTGGCAGGATTTGGCGCGTCGTGAGCCTGTGCGGGCCCTGGTGATTGAAAAGCTGCTGGAGTTGGGATTATCCGAGCCTGTAGCCGATCAAATCGCCTGCTTTATGCCTGAGGACATCAGTGATTCCGAAGCCTGGGACAGCGCATTAGAGTTATTAACAGGCCAGTTAATTACGACCAATGACGATATTATGCGTCGTGGAGGCGTCGTGGCTCTGGTCGGTCCTACAGGAGTGGGCAAAACCACTACTGTGGCTAAACTTGCGGCTCAGTTTGCCAAACGTCATGGTGCGGATCAGGTGGCTTTAATTACCACAGATTCGTTCCGCATTGGTGCGTACGAGCAGTTAGCCACCTTTGGTCGCATCATTGGTTGTCCGGTAAAACAAGTCAAAGACAGCGAAGAGTTAGCAACACTGTTAAATCAGTTACAACAACGTAAATTAATTCTGATTGACACCGCGGGTATGAGTCAGCGCGACGTGCGCCTTGCTGAAAAACTTGCGTCTTTGGTGCATAATTCGCGTGTCAAAATAAAAAGTTATCTGGTATTGTCTGCAACATCCCAAGCCCGCGTGATGCAGGAAACCGTTGAACATTTCAAACGTATTCCATTAGCGGGTTGTATTTTCACCAAACTTGATGAATGCTTAAGTTTGGGAGAAATCATTAACGTGGCAATACAAAATGCGTTGCCGGTCAGTTATTTGACCCAGGGCCAACGGGTTCCTGAGGACATCGAAATGGCTGATGCGAAAACAATGGTTGCCAAGGCAGAGCAGTTACGGATCTCTAACAGTAGTACGGGTTATCAGTGGTATTCAGATACGACGGCCCGGGTGGAAGGAACCTATGCATAATCTTCCGATGAATGATGATCAAGCCAGTGGCCTGAGAAGAATGAAGCAACAACAGCAACAACAGATAGTAAAAGTCATAGCAGTGACTGGTGGTAAAGGGGGCGTCGGGAAAACCAACGTGACGCTGAACCTTGCCATGTCCATGGCTCAGCTTGGCAAAAAAGTACTGGTGCTGGACGCTGACCTGGGGTTGGCGAACTGTGACGTGATGCTGGGGCTTCGTGTACAGAGAAATTTATTTCATGTGTTGTCCGGCGAAGCTGAACTGGACGATATTCTGATTGATGGCCCTTTTGGCATCAAAATTGTACCGGCAACCTCGGGCACTCAATCGATGACCGAGTTAAAACCTGTGGAACATGCTGGTCTTATCCGGGCATTCAGTGAAATGCGCACCCGTTTTGATATTTTGCTGGTGGATACAGCCGCCGGTATTTCTGACATGGTGTTAAGTTTTTCCCGCGCTTCACAAGATGTTCTGGTGGTGGTCTGTGACGAACCATCCTCTATCACGGATGCTTACGCTTTGATGAAGATTTTAAGCCGTGAACACGGTGTGCAACGCTTTAAGATTGTCGCCAACATGGTGCGCTCTTTAAAAGAAGGGCAAGAGCTCTTTGCGAAGTTAAGCCGGGTTACAGACAGATTTTTGGATGTGAGCCTGGAGTTAGTTGCCACTATTCCCTTTGATGAAAACGTCAGAAAAGCAGCACGTAAGCAAAAAGCTTTTGTTGATGCTTTTCCAAAAACTCCGGCCTCTCTGGCGATCCGGACTCTGGCTACCCGTGCGATACAGTGGCCAGTACCTCCTGTTGCCTCAGGGCATCTGGAATTTTTTCTGGAACAATTGGTACACCAACCTGAAGCGAGAGGTCTGGTTTGAATAGCAAACTTGCGGCCTACGGCGCCGCTGATCATCTGACACTTATGGTTGAACGGCATGCACCTTTGGTGAAACGTATTGCCTACCATCTGTTAGCCCGCTTACCGGCCAGTGTGTTAGTGGACGACTTAATTCAGTCCGGCATGATAGGTCTGATTGAAGCGGCGAAAAACTTTGATGGCAGTAAAGGCGCCAGCTTTGAGACTTTTGCCGGTATTCGTATCCGTGGTTCTATGCTTGATGAAATCCGCCGCGGTGACTGGACGCCGCGCTCTGTTCACCGCAATTCCCGTATGATAGCAGAAGCTATTGCCGAGCTTGAATCTGAACTGGGTCGTGATGTAAAAGATAGTGAAGTTGCTGAAAAACTTGATATATCTTTAGATGAGTATCATCATATGCTCAGCGACGCCAGCAGTGGTCGCATTATAGGTATCGAAGATCTGGGCATCTCTGATGATGTGTTAGTCACGGCAAATGACAAAGATGATGATCATTTGTACGAACAACAGGCAACTGATGCATTTCAACAAGCGTTGATAAAAAATATCAGTAGCTTACCGGAACGAGAAGCTATAGTGTTGTCGCTGTATTATAATGACGAACTAAATTTGAAAGAGATTGGTGCTGTGCTGGATGTCAGCGAGTCCAGGGTCAGTCAGATTCATAGTCAGGCGCTGGTGCGCTTGCGTTCCAGGATGCAGGATTGGTTGTAATAGTTTGAGGTAGTCCAGCTTGGGCTCTCACCGGAGGGGATTTTGGATAAGAATATGAAAATTCTTGTGGTTGATGATTTCTCAACCATGAGACGCATTATAAAAAACCTGTTAAGAGATCTTGGCTTTACCAATGTCTCAGAAGCTGATGATGGCAGCACTGCTTTACCTATGCTGCAAAACGGTGATTTTGATTTTGTAGTCACTGACTGGAACATGCCAGGTATGCAGGGGATCGATTTGTTACGTGCAATTCGTGCTGACGCTAAACTGAAGCATATTCCTGTGTTGATGGTTACTGCGGAAGCGAAAAAGGAACAAATCATTGCTGCTGCACAAGCTGGCGTGAATGGATACATAGTTAAACCTTTTACTGCTGCAACCTTACAGGAAAAACTGGCTAAAGTATTCGAACGCCTGGGTTAAACCGTAACTGACAAAGGAGTACACCATGTCTGTAGCTACGGCACCCTTGATTTCTTTAGAGCAGGCCCGTGAACTGGTTCAGTTACTGGAGTTCGGTGAAACCGAAGCCGCAAACGAACTGGTGCAACAGCTGGCTGTACCGGGCTCCTCTGAGTTGTTTGCCGAGGTTGGAAAACTAACCCGGCAACTACATGACTCGCTGAAAAGCTTCCAAATTGATCCATCCTTAAGTTCTTTGCTGGAAGATGATATTCCGGATGCGAAGAAGCGGCTGAACCACGTCATTGATATGACTGAACAAGCAGCGAATAAAACTATGGATGCGGTCGAAAATTGCCTTCCTATCGCCGACGAGCTCAACAACCACCTGCAGGCTATTTTACCTAAGTGGCAAAAACTGATGAGTCGCGACTTAAAAGTCGGAGAGTTCAAAGCCTTATGTCACAATCTTGACGGCTTTTTACATCAGGCTACCGGAAACTCTGCTACCTTACATGCACTGCTGACCGAAGTATTGATGGCTCAGGATTATCAGGATTTAACAGGGCAGATTTTACGGCGGGTCATTGAATTGGTCCGGGAAGTGGAAGACAGCTTAATTGGTTTATTAACGGCCTTTGGCCAGACTAATTTGAATATGGAAGAGCGTCCGGCAGCCGTATCGAAAAAACCAAAAGCAGGTCACGAAGCTGAAGGCCCTATTATTGATGCATCAGAGCGTGATGACGTGGTGTCCGGTCAGGATGATGTGGACGATTTATTATCAAGTTTAGGTTTCTAAAAGGGGAGCTGTAGCATGGGCTTTGATTTAGATGAGGATATTTTACAGGATTTCCTAGTCGAAGCCGGCGAGATCCTTGAACTACTGCAAGAGCAGTTGGTTGAGTTGGAAAATAATCCGGATGACGCAAATTTATTAAATGCCATTTTCCGTGGTTTCCACACCGTCAAAGGTGGCGCCGGATTTTTATCGCTGACTGAATTAGTGGACGCCTGCCATGGCGCCGAGAACGTGTTTGATATTTTGCGTACTGGCAAACGCCGTGTCACGCCAGAATTGATGGATGTTATTTTACAGGCGCTGGATGCAGTCAATGCCATGTTTGCCGATGTGCAAAACCGTGAGCCGCTGACACCTGCCGATCCTGCTATTATTGAAGCCTTGCATCGCCTGAGTATGCCTGAATCAGAAGATGAGCTGACGCATCATGCCGTCACCGCAGAACCTGAACCAGAACCTGAAATCAGCATGGAAGAATTTGATGCAGTAGTTGAATTTGCTACTGTACCTGCAACGGAAAGTTCCTCTTCTATTGATGAAATCAGTGAGGACGAATTTGAGTCTTTACTGGATGAGTTGCATGGTAAAGGCGCTCCAGGGCGTGACACTTCCGCTAATCTGCCACCTCCGGCCACCAAAGAAACCGCCAGTGAAGATATCACTGACGATGAATTTGAAGCTATTTTGGATCAGTTGCATGGGCAGGGATCTTTTATTCCGGGTGAAGTTGCTGCTAAGCCAGCAGAAAAAGCACCAGCCAAAACAGAAGAAAAAGCCAAAGCAACATCAGGTGATGACATCTCTGAAGATGAATTTGAATCATTACTGGATGAATTGCATGGTAAAGGCAAAGCCCCTGTAGGTCCTGCAGAAGCTGCCGCCGCTGCAGCTGTTGCAAAACCTGCACCTGCTGCAAAAGCTGCAGAGCCAGCAAAAACTGTAACTCCTGCACCAGTAGCGAAAGCTGCTCCTGTTGCCGCTGCACCCAAAGATCCGGATGCCGATCCTAAAGCTGCAGCCAATCAGCCGGAAACTACAGTGCGGGTTGATACCAAACGTCTTGACCAGATCATGAACATGGTTGGTGAATTGGTGTTGGTACGTAACCGTCTGGTCAGCTTATCGGGTTCAGCTCAAAATGAAGAAATGAGCAAAGCTATCGCGAATCTGGATGTAGTCACTGCTGATTTGCAGGGTGCAGTGATGAAAACCCGGATGCAGCCAATCAAGAAAGTATTTGGCCGTTTCCCACGCGTGGTGCGCGACTTAGCCCGTTCACTGCAAAAGGACATTAACCTTGAGCTGGAAGGCGAAGAGACAGATTTAGATAAAAACCTGGTGGAAGCTCTGGCCGACCCATTGGTTCACTTAGTGCGTAACTCGGTGGATCACGGTATTGAAATGCCGGATGTCCGGGTGAAAGCGGGTAAACCTCGCACAGGTCAGGTCCGGTTAGCGGCTTCTCAGGCGGGTGATCATATTTTACTGACCATTCAGGATGACGGTGCCGGTATGGATCCGGAAAAACTCAAAGCCATCGCGATTAAACGTGGTGTGCTGGAGCCGGATGCGGCGGCGCGGATGTCAGATACTGAGGCCTTTAATCTGATTTTTGCTCCTGGTTTCTCTACCAAAGAGCAAATTTCTGATATTTCCGGTCGTGGTGTGGGTATGGATGTGGTGAAAACCAAAATTACCCAGCTTAACGGTACTGTGCATATTCATTCCAAACTGGGTCAGGGCACCTTACTGGAAATTAAAGTTCCGCTGACCTTGGCTATATTGCCAACCTTGATGGTGATAGTGGGCGAGCAAACCTTCGCTTTACCATTGGCAACGGTCAACGAAATTTTCCATCTGGATTTAGCTAAAACTAATAATGTGGATGGTCAGTTGACTATTGTCGTACGCAACAAAGCTATCCCACTGTTTTATCTCGAGCACTGGCTGGTGAAAGGTTCAAACAAGAAAATACGTCGTGAACAAGGCCATGTGGTGATAGTACAAATCGGTACTCAACAAATTGGTTTTGTGGTGGATTCTCTGATTGGTCAGGAAGAGGTGGTGATCAAGCCTCTGGATGCCTTATTGCAAGGTACCCCGGGTATGGCGGGCGCTACCATCACATCAGACGGCGGAATAGCGCTGATTTTAGATGTGCCTAACCTGCTGAAGCATTATGCCAAACGCTCGAAAATTAAATTTGATCGCTTTGACAAATTCTCAGCTTAAGAGACTGCATTATGACCATAAGGGTATTAGTTGTTGATGACTCGAGTTTTTTCCGTCGCCGTCTGACGGAAATACTGAGTCAGGATGCCGAGTTAGAGGTCATTGCCACCGCCAATAACGGTAAAGAGGCGGTGGAAAAAGCTTTAGCCTTGCGACCAGACGTGATAACGATGGACATTGAAATGCCTGTGATGGATGGCATTTCGGCTGTGCGCGAGATCTTAAAGGTGCAGCGCACTCCTATTCTGATGTTTTCCTCTTTAACTCACGAAGGGGCAAAAGCCACTTTAGATGCACTGGAAGCCGGTGCTATCGATTTCCTGCCGAAGAAATTCGAAGACATTGCCCGTGACAAAGCCGAAGCTGCGGATGTGTTACGTCAGCGCGTAAAAACTGTGGCCAGACGCCGTGTGATCAGCAGACCCTCCAGTTTAACGGGGTCGGCAAGTTCAACTTTAGCATCCCGCACTCCGGCTACACCTGCTGCAAGTTCAACAGCCATACCAGCCAGAGCACCTTTGACGCAAAGTCTGGCGGCCAGAGCATTAGCCGAACGGGCTGAATTGCAAAACAGAGCGGCGGAACGTGCAGATACCCAGCGTAATGCCAGCTTTGAACCCAGTGGCAAAAACTACAAATTGGTTGCCATTGGTACATCTACCGGCGGACCTGTAGCTTTACAACAAATTATCACAGCTTTACCGGCCAACTTTCCGTTACCTATTGTGCTCATTCAGCATATGCCCGCCGCCTTTACCGGTGCTTTTGCCAGCAGATTAAACGGTTTGGCGAAAATCGAAGTCAAAGAAGCGGCGGACAACGATGTTTTACGTCCCGGTGTGGCTTATCTGGCTCCCGGTGGTAAACAAATGCTGCTGGATGGCAATGAAAATCAGGCCAGGTTACGGGTTCGTGAAGATGACTCCCCCCGTATTACCTTTAAACCCAGTGTAGACATCACTTTTGGTACTGCAGCAAAAGTCTTTAATGACAAAGTGCTGGCCATAGTGCTGACAGGCATGGGGTCTGATGGTCGGGAAGGTTCACGTTTACTGAAGCAATCCGGCTCCCGGATCTGGGCTCAGGACGAAGCCAGCTGTGTGGTGTATGGTATGCCACAAGCCGTGACCGCAGCTGGTTTAACGGATCTTGAAGTGGCGTTATCTGATGTCGCCGCCCGCATTATTGCGGAAGTAGGTCATGGATAAGCTTACTTTCGCCGGTATCATCATCGTTTTAGTGGCTATAGTCGGTGGATTCAGCCAGGAAGGGGGTGACGTTTTTACTTTGTTGCATTGGCCGGCTTTTTGTATCGTTTTTGGTGGTACTTTTGGTGCTGTGCTGATTCAAAGTCCTGCCTCCCAGTTTCGTTTAAGCATGAGTTTGTTGCCATGGGTGATCGCTCCTCCCCGACTGGATTTTGATTCCACCATTGAACGCATTACCCAGTGGGGGCATTCCGCCCGTTTGCAGGGCTTTTTGTCGTTGGAGACTGATGCGCTGAATGAAGAAGAACCTTTGCTCAAACGTGGCTTAATTTTACTTGTGGATGGCACAGAAGCCAAAGTGCTGCAGGATATTCTGGATACTGAACTGCATCTGGAGAAAGAACGTTTGCTGCGAGCCGCTAAGGTGTTTGAAGCTATGGGCGGCTATAGTCCCACTATAGGTATAGTAGGTGCAGTACTGGGCCTGATTCTGGCCTTGTCGAATATTTCCAACCCGGATGAATTAGGACAGGGCATAGCCACGGCTTTTGTCGCTACTATCTATGGTGTTGGCCTGGCTAACTTTGTATTTATTCCTGTGTTTAATAAGATCAAATTATTAGTGGAAGAACGAGCTCTGTTTCATGCGATGGTGATCGAAGGTTTGTGTTCTATAGCGCTGGGGGAAAATCCGCGTAGTGTGGAGTCCAAACTTCAGGCCTACAGGGCAACTTAAATGTACAGACCACGCCGTTCTGTCGCTGTAGAAGCCGACAAATCAGATACAGAACGTTGGTTGGTGTCCTACGCCGATTACATGACCTTGTTGTTTGCCCTTTTTGTGGTTTTGTATTCGATGGCCACTATGGAAAAAGAACAATTTAAGAAACTACAGGACACTATTGCAAAGGTCTTTATTGAAGCAACAGAGAAGAAAGAGAAGGGAATTCAGGGGCAGTCTGTACAGCCGGATATTTATCCACAAAGTGACTTTGAATTGTATGGTTCAGGTTTAGAGCAAGCGACAGGGCCAACCTTATTGGCAGACAACGCTAAACTGGAACAGATTGACAGTACAAAATTGGGCAGTCCTTTAGCTGCCATGCAAAAAGACATCAACAGAGCTTTGCGAAGTCTGGTTGAATCTGATCTGGCTAAAGTTACGCTGGAGGAGGATTGGCTGACGGTTGAACTCAGCAGTGGCTTGTTATTCAGCAGTGGCAGTGCTACTTCCAACAGTTCGGCTTCTGCGGTGATGGCTGAACTGACTGCAATCTTAAAGCAGACGAATAACTTTATGCGTATACGGGGTTATACTGACTCAGTGCCTATCCGTACTGAACAATTCCCGTCAAACTGGGAATTGTCGGTCGCCAGAGCTGCGTCTATAGTCCGGTTACTGGAAGAATCAGGTGTGGCGCCAGAGCGTATGGCTATTGAAGGTTATGGACAATATTCGCCTTTTGCTGAGAATACGACAGCTCAGGGGCGAAGCCAAAACCGTAAAGTGGTGATAGCCTTATCAAAATATGCGTACGAGCCTGTTGTAGAAACTCCACCGCCAACAGAAGCACAAAGTGCGACGGAACAAGCGGCTGAAGACGCCGCAGAACAAGAACAAAACAAAATACGGGTGATCCGCCTGCCTCATGGTGGGATCAGGATCACAACCAGACCGCCTGAACCGGGCGAAGAAGAACCACCTAGTAAGCAGGAACAGTAAATTGGTTGTTTGGACTATAGCAAATCAAAAAGGTGGGGTCGGAAAAACGACCACTACAGTAACTCTGGGCGCTTTGCTGGCACAGCGTGGTCATCGTGTTTTACTGATTGATACTGACCCTCATGGTTCTTTGACTTACTACTTTGGCATTGATGCTGAAGAGCTTGAAGTCAGCGTATATGATATTTTTCTGCGTGGTAAAGACATTACTGGCGAAGAAATTCTGCAGTCCTTGTGTCCAAGCGGTATGCCGAATCTGGATATTCTGCCAACCTCTATGGCGCTGGCAACCTTAGACCGTTCCCATGGTCAGCAAGGGGGCATGGGTCTTATCCTGAAAAAGGCACTGCAAAAAATAGAAAATGATTACGACTATGTGCTGATTGACTGCCCTCCTGTGATAGGTGTGCTGATGGTGAATGCCATGGCAGCCTGTGACCGTATTCTGATCCCTGTGCAAACCGAGTTTCTGGCTTTAAAAGGCCTGGATCGGATGATTGCGACTATGCAACTGATGCACAGTTCATCACCGCAGGATTATGCTTTTACTATAATTCCGACTATGTATGATAAAAGAACCAAAGCTTCGCTGGACGCTTACAAGGCGTTAAAAGCTCAGTATCAGGACAGAGTCTGGTCAGCTGTGATCCCCATAGATACTAAATTCCGTGATGCCAGCCTGGCTCAGACACCACCTCCGGTCTTCGCACCAAAATCGCGTGGGGTTTTTGCTTACAATACGTTGCTGACTTATTTACTGCAGTTAGCTCCGGAGAACTAAGATGAGCGATTTACAAGCCAGCCAAAAAGTCATGAAGCATTACTTAAATGCTTTGCTGACAGATGATGTGGTCGAAACGCCTATTCAGGAAGCGAAGAAACAGCAACTGAATGAACTGCTGGCTCCGGTATCAGCACCAGTTAAAGCACCTGTGATCGCAAAACCTGCAGTTGTGGCACCAGTTACAACTCCTGTTGTGAAAGCTCCTGCAGTTGCGCCTGTAACTCCTGTGATTGAACAAGTGAAAGTTACAGCGCAGGCTCCTGCAGTCAAAGTTGCTGCGCCTGTGGTCAAAGACTACAGAAAAGGCCGCTTTCAGGCGCTGTTTTTTACAGTGGCAGGTTTAAAAGTAGCGCTGCCGTTAAAAGCCTTGGGGGGCATTCATAAAATCATGCCAATCAAGTCTTTGCCTGGTCAGCCAGAATGGCTTAAAGGTGTGATGTTGTACCGCGAGCAAAAAATTAACGTGGTAGACACTGCACTGTGGGTAATGCCAGAAAAATATGACCAGGGGCTGGCAGAAAAGCTAAACTATCAATATGTTATTATGCTGGGCAATAGCCATTGGGGCCTGGCTTGTGATACTTTGGTCAACACCATTGCCTTAGAGCAAGACGACGTCAAGTGGCGTGAGACCGAAGGCAAAAGGCCGTGGCTCGCAGGTTTAATTAAAGAACATATGTGTGCTTTGCTGGATGTCGATGCCCTGATAGCCTTGTTGGCCAAGGGTATGAACAGTCAGCACTGAGTAAGAATACAGGCATTTAACTTCTGGGTAGGAGCTCGGCATGAGTAATTTAACAGCACAATCCGCGAAAACAAAAGAAGTCACTGACTTAGTGCTGCAATGGGTGACCTTTAAACTGCAGGAAGAAACCTACGGTATTAACGTGATGCAGGTGCAGGAAGTTCTGCGCTACACAGACATAGCTCCGGTCCCTGGTGCGCCGGATTATGTGATGGGTATTATCAATTTACGTGGCAACGTAGTGACTGTGATTGATACCCGGGCCCGTTTTGGTTTACCTCCTTCAGAAGTGACGGACAACAGCCGTATTGTGATCATCGAATCCGAGCGTCAGGTTATAGGCATTATGGTCGACAGCGTGGCTGAAGTGGTTTACCTGAAACAATCAGAAATTGATACAGCTCCAAACGTAGGCACAGACGAAAGTGCCAAGTTTATTCAGGGGGTATCGAATCGTGATGGCGAGTTACTGATCCTGGTGGATCTGAATAAGTTACTGTCCGATGACGAATGGGAAGAGATCCGTAGTATTTAATGGCTAATTTTCTGACTGACTTTTCATGGCTATGGCTGCTGGGTATCGCAGCCATTTTGTTGCTGTCTGTGGTGATGGCTGTTGTTGCTTCACGCCAGGCCAAAAAGCTGTTGGTGATCATCAACGAAAATGCTGCGGCCAGTTGGCAGCAGCAACAAAACCTGGATCAGTTGCATCAGCAACTGGAGCAACAGACACAACAGTTAAAACGCTGCCATCAGGATATCGAAGAACTGCGTTCCACTGTCATTGGAGTGGGGCAACGGGTGTTGAGTCTGGAAAGTCATTTAGGACAGGGCATGCAGCAGGTGGCTGAACTTGCTGAGCAACAAAAATCTTTGCATTTGTTTGATCCGGAATCAAAAATTTACAGCAGAGCAATGAAAATGGTCCAGATGGGAGCCAGTCTGGATGAAATTATGCTCGAATGTGAATTACCTCAGGCGGAAGCCGAACTGCTGTTTAATCTGCATAAACAATCTAAATAAGTTAACTGTTATAGCTGTTGGTGATTTGTAAAATCATTTAAATATTTCTGGTTACATATAATTACATTTTTGTTGAATTGTGTTTTTATAACCGGAAATGCGATGACTTTTCTGGCGAAATAAGGATTGTTGTCTAGACTCACGTGGGAATTACCCACAAGGAGTCACTATGAAAAACAAGATCTTAGGTAACTTACCGCTTAGCATTGTTGCTTGCGCGGTTTTGGCAGGATGTGGATCAGACGATAAAGACGAACTACCAACAGTATCGGTTGCAACTGCAGTTTCGTTAAAAGAAAGCCGTACAACGACCATAGCTGCTACAGCAGACGATGATGACGATGCTATCGCATACAGCTGGACTCAGGTGTCTGGTCCAACTCTCACTCTCACCAATACAACCACAGCGACCGTAGGTGTGACAGCACCAGCAGTGGACGCCAACGCTGCAGCAGTACTGCGTATCACAGTTACAGATGAGGGCAACCAAACCGCAAGTGCAGATGTTACTGTCAACATAGCCAATAATGTGTTGCCAACAGTCACTGCTGCCTTTGAGTCTGCAGCAGAAAAATCAGACGTCACTTTAACTGCTACAGCTGCCGATGCGGACGGTGAAGTTGTAACTTACAGTTGGGTACAAACCTCTGGAGATCCCGTCACTTTAACAGGGGCTGATACTGCAACTCTCAGTTTTACAGCACCAAGTGTGACAGAAGATACGGAGTTGGGCTTTAGTCTTACTGTGACTGACGATGACGAGGAAGCCGCTACTGTCGAAGGTGTGGTCACTGTAACCCCCGTAATGACGACCTTTACTGTGTCCGGAACTGTATCTGAAGCTGCTTTTGCTAATGCAACAGTCACAGGTACTTTGGCGGGTCAGACATTTACTGCAACAGCAGACGCTAGTGGTGCTTTTAGCTTGCCACTGCAAGCGGATGATGACGAAACCAATCTTTTTGCAGACATCAGAGCAAGCTCTGTCACCACTGCCGGGCTTGAGTATTATAAGTTTGTTCCAAGCCTGACCGCAGATGTCACAGAAGAGGTTGCAGGATCTTTTACAACAAAACTATCTTCTGCGGTCGCTGCATTGTTTGATGTGCAACCTATGGCAGAAGGGGATAGCCCTAATACAGTCTCTATTAATGCGGTGTCCACAGCATTGTATTCATTGATAGTTGCGGCCAATGGCGGAACTGCACCAACCAATCTGGATAGTTTTACCTTAGTTGAAAAATCAGTCAGTCCGGATGAGCTGATTGAAGCTGCTGCTGTGGTCAAACTTGTTACCCAGGGTGGTGTTTTTGCATTACCCGAAGGTGTAACAAATGTTCTTGAATTACTGACAAACACTGAAGCCTACAACAATTATGTGGCTGCAGCCGAAGCAGAAGACCCCAATATCATCACCGATACAATTGATGAGATCATCGCTGATCCTGAACTGACTCCGCCCGTGGATGAAAGCAGTTTAGCCAGCACCTATTTTGAAGTTTATCCGGCTGCGGACGGTTTCTTGTCACGTGGTGGTAACAGATATGACTTTAACGAAGATGGCACCGGGGCTGAAGTATTCAGTGCCGGGGTTCATGAGTTTGACTGGAGTCTGGCTGAAGGTAAAGTAGAGATCACCTATGCTGGAACTACCAGTTCTACCTACTTCCCAACCGTAACTGTAGGTTTGTTTGGATTAACTCAGGAGCAGGTTGCTCAGCTTAATCAGGCTGGTTACTTTCAGGTTGAAGCAAAACAAACTCCTTTAACTGCCAGTCTGACCCGCATCATACAAGGTGAAAAAACCGATACGTACCGGGTGGTTTCAACCGGAACCAGAGCTATGGTTCCTGTGACTTTACCCGGCGGTGTGGTGATTAACCCTGAACCTGTAAGTTATGAAACGACTGAAGATCAGTTGCTGCGTAATGCAGACAAGCTGGGAGATGTGAAATTCACAGCTGCAGAGCTGGAAGGCGAATGGGTATTTGAACATTATTACTACGCAGGCGACGATGGTTTGGGTTATGCCAATATGTTTGCTGACATCTTTGAAATGAACCCGGATGGTACAGGCGTAGCGCTGGAAAATGACAAATCTTTCAGTTGGGAGTTGGACAACACAGGTTTACTGGTTGTTACTTTTGCAGATGGTTCTCATACCGAAATCATGAAGCTGGACCAGGTCGGAACAGATGTGCAGGTATTTAGTGCTTCTTATGACGCGGAAGGCAGCTTAATAGCCGCAGACGCCGATTATGCCCTGAAACTGGATGGCAGTGATTTCAAAAACTTTGATCAGACCAATCCGGAAGACATGTACTGGAACACCACTATCAATACCTGGACCAAAGACTCCTGGGATGGAGACACTCTGCTGTGGGATGATGGCTTTGCTTACTTTGGCTGGCAGTTGCTTGAAGATGGTACAGGCTATCAGATGGGAAGTTTTGAGACGTCACCACCAGACTTTGAGCCTGTGTTTAATGCCCCTTTGGGTTGGACAAAAGATGCAATCTCTGAGGATGAGTCTATTGTTTCCATCAACCGCTGGATGTGCTGGGACGACAATACCAAACCCTGCGCACAACGTCAGTGGCGTTTACTCAAGTCAACAGATGGCATCTTAGGGCCTCGCATCTATGTGTTTGAGGTTGAAGATCGCAGAAGCAGCAGTACCTCGCCTTGGTTTGTTGTCAGTGGTCTGGGACCTCGTCTGAACATTTACGAAGAAATCAGCTTTGATTACTGGAACGAAACCGCAGTGACAGAAGAAGCTGTTGCTGCAGGACAAGCTAAGGGGATGAGTTTTACCTCCACGAAGAAATCCGTGGCACGGACTCTGGTTGAACCGAATCAAAAACCTGCACTGGGTTTGTAAGTAAGCTATTAGCGTCTAAAATGGGGTCAGATCACGATCTGACCCCATTTTTATTATGGACAAGCATATAAGGACAACTTTATGCAGTATCCAACGCTAATTCATCATGGCGCTGTGGACGGTGTCACGGGTTCCTGCCATCAATATTTTGTCAGCGAAAAGCATAGTGTACTGATTGACTGCGGTTTGTTTCAGGGAATAGAGCAGGGCAGGGGCAAAGCAGGTGCGAATTCCGCTCAAATCAATTTTCCGCTCGATGGTATTCAGGCGCTTTTATTAACTCATGTACATATAGATCACGCAGGGCGAATTCCTTATTTAGTCGCAGCTGGTTTTAAAGGCCCGATTTATTGCAGTAAGGCCTCTGCTTTGTTGTTACCTCTTGTATTAGAAGATGCCTTAAAAATGGGCATCACACGCGATGAAAAGCTGATCACTGGTTTTATTCAGGCGGTATCCCGTCAGCTGCGCCCGTGCGACTATGGGCATTGGTATCCATTGGAAGGAAGTGACGATCCCTTACAGATACGATTTCAAAATGCAGGTCATATTCTAGGCTCAGCCTATGTCGAAATTGAACATCAACACCCACTCTATCAAGACCAGCGCTATAAAGCCGTATTCTCCGGCGATTTAGGGGCGCGTGACACCCCATTATTGCCGGATCCAACTCCGCTAAAAGAGGCTGATTTACTGGTGCTTGAAAGTACCTATGGCGATAAAAATCATGAAGACCGCAAAAACCGGCAGCAGCGTTTACAACGGGTATTGGAAAAAGCTCTGAAAGATAATGGCACAGTGCTGATTCCGGCTTTTAGCATAGGCCGTACGCAAGAGCTGTTGTACGAGCTGGAAGACATTATTCATCGGATGCAAGGACAGGTGATTCATAAAGGACTGAATTGGGAGCACTTAGATATTATTGTCGACTCCCCTCTGGCGGCGGAATTCACAGCCGTATATCAAGAGCTCAAAGATTACTGGGACGACGAGGCAAAACAAAAGTTACAAAGTGGCCGCCATCCTTTGCAGTTTGAACAGTTATTAACGGTCAAAAGTCATGACGATCATCAAAAAGTAGTGCAGCATTTAGCAGAAACCGGCAGGCCGGCCATTGTCATAGCGGCGAGTGGTATGTGTGCCGGAGGCCGAGTAGTGAATTACCTGAAAGCTTTGTTAAAGTCTGCCCGTCATCAAATCTTATTTATCGGTTATCAGGCTCGTGGTACTACGGGGGCCACCATACTGCAACAAGCCCAAACCGGAGGTTGTGTACAGCTCGATGGTGAAGACTATGCTATTAACGCCGAAGTGATACAGCTGAGCGGTTATTCAGCCCATGCCGATCAGCAGGACTTGTTGCATTTTGTCGGACAGATGCAGCAGCCCCCGGCACAAATTCGTTTGGTGCATGGTGATACAGAAGCAAAACTCGAACTCAAAAGAAAACTCGAAGCCAAAGGCCACAATGTAGTCATAGGCTGAAAATGTGATCTGACTATTTAAGTTAGCGTTCAGCCAGCGTACTTTACTCTGCCGCCACAGCGTAAATTCTGATACCATTTCAGCAGTTTCATATT